>NZ_JAJSPA010000013.1:0-96859 GCF_021282295.1 Halomonas sp. G15
TTTCTCTCGACCGCCGTCAAGCAAGGGGTAGCGGCGCATACCGCACTGGAGCAACTGTTTGCGGGGGAGGTGCCAGCCTTCATGCAGCAAGAAGCCCCGACTCAGCCAACCGGTGCTGAATAGTTACATTATTTTTATAAAAATAGCTTTAGGGTTTTACGGGCAATTTGTTACCAACTTTATTAATTTACAAAGACTATTATCTTATTGATTAATAGGCTTCGGAGAGCAGTAAGTTTCTAACTTTATTTGATTACCACACACCGATATCGGTGAAAAATAAAGTTTGATTAAAATAAATAAAGTTTGATCATTTGTTGTAAAGTCTGATACAAAACTCTCTCCTGCTTTCCCTGACAGGAGGGAGTTGTGTCGGACGCTAACAAACCGCTAGATGCATCGGATCAGAAAAAGCTGAAAGCCCGAGGTCATGGCTTCGGTGCATCTTATAAGCCTTTCATCCAGATCCAGGACCTTAGCAGTTCCGGTGAAAGTGTCCGGGCCCCTGGTCGCGTGACCGGGCGTATTCACCATCTTCTTTCCGGTATTGAGTTTGCTGCCTTTAGCATCTTCGACTGGTATCACGATACAGCGGATATCAGAGAGCAATTTCCACTTCCGCTGGAGGAGACAATTCGCTTGTGCGCCGAAATGGGCATCAAGCATCCGCAAATCAGAGGAAAGCTCAAGATTGTAACTACGGATTTGCTGGTGGATTTCCGTGAGGGCCCTCCCTTGGCCATCGCAGTAAAGCCTGTCTCAGAATTGGGCAAAGCCCGGACGATAGAAAAGTTACAAATTGAAAAGGCCTATTGGGAGCAAGCTGGCGTTGGATGGAAGCTATTCACTGACCGAGAAGTATCTCCTTCTCTCAAAGAGAACCTTCAGTGGATCAGGCCTGCTCTTGCCGACATTCGCTGGGAGCAGTTCAGTAGTGAGGTAGAGGATTCCAGCTCTACAGAATTGATTACTAGGCTTGCTACCTATTCTGAGCAAAAAGCTACGAGGTGTTGTGCTCGCTTGGATGATGAATATGGGCTTGAGCCTGGTTCACATGTGCAAATGCTGCGGTATGGGGTAGCAACACGACAAATAAAAGCACCACTTCAAAAAGCATATCACGACTGGAAATGCTCAGAACTCGTTTTTGATGGCGTGGCCTCTACACAATGGAGGTTAAGTCATGCAAATTAATACAGTTCTACAAGCTCCTGTTTCAGAGCAGAGAATCCGAGTTCTGTTCACCAACCTTGAAAATTATCAGGTGATTGATGTTGATGATCAGAATGCTTGGCCGTTTACATTAACGTCAGAAGAGCTGGAAGACTTCCAGGAAACCACAGACCCTTTCCCGATCCCTTCAGTCCAGGAAGGCACATTAGCTGCGCAAAAGCGTGATGAAGCAGTATCTGCACTGAAGCCCCTACTCGAGAAGCATGAAGCTTTATTCGAGAAGAAAACGCGGAATGAACTCATAAGATTGGCGGTCGAACAATCGGGACGACCTCGCCTGTTCATTGTTCGTGCTCTTCGCCGTTTCTGGCAAAGAGGGATGTCTCCGAATGCTCTCGCACCTGACTATCAACAATGTGGAGGGAGTGGCAAGCCACGACGAAATTTGGACAAAAAGCTGGGCCGGAAGCGTTCGGTCTCACCGGGGGAAGGACTTGTCGTAACTGAGGATGTGGCGGATATATTTCGCACGGCAATTGAGACAAGCTATCTCGTAGGAAAGCCAGTGCCGATGTCAGTTGTACTCAATAAAGCCAACGGCCTCCTGCGGTCCCGTTACCCTGATATAACACCAGGTCGATTGGCGACACGGGGCCAGCTTCAATACTTCTACTCTAAGAACTATCGAAAGCATGAAGCTGAAAAACGTCGAATGCCAGCTCGGGCATACGATAAAGACATCAAACCCCTAATCAGTACGGCAGCGACCAATAATTTCGGCCCAGGAGCTCGTTACGAAATTGACGCAACCATAGTGGATCTGTATCTGGTTTCAGATGAAGACCCTGAAAAAATTGTAGGGCGTCCAGTGTTGTATCTCGTGAAGGATGTATTCAGCCGTATGATTGCAGGTATGTATATCGGCTTTGAAACACCCTCGTGGGTTACTGCAGGTATGGCTCTAGCGAATGCGTTCTGCAGCAAGGTTGAGTACTGCGCGCGTTACGGTATTGAGATTACTGATAGTGACTGGCCTGCAGTCGGTATTCCGGCCAGCATTCTGGCAGATAGAGGTGAGCTGCTTTCCCGTCAGGCTGACACACTGGTGAATCGATTTGGAATTCAACTAAGCAACACCAGAGCCTATAGAGGCGATGACAAGGGTATCTGCGAGCGGCACTTCAACACTATTCAAGCTGAGTTCAAACCCTATGTTGGCGGAGTGGTAGAGCCTGTTAATGGCAAAAAACGGACAGGGAAACGCTACGAGCTTGATGCAGAGTTGGGCCTATCTGCTTTTACGGAGATGATGATTCATCTTGTACTCCGCCATAACACCAGTCATGTCGTAAAAGACTACGATTTCGCTCCGGATATGCCGAATGATCTGGCAGCTGTTCCTATTGCGCTTTGGAACTGGGGAGTTAGCAACCGGACAGGAAAGCTGCGTACCTGTGACGAGAGGCTAGCCAGAATTAACCTGTTGCCAAACGAAACTGCAACGATTTCTGAGGTAGGTATCAAACTGCGTGGAATCAACTATACATGCCAGGAAGCGTTGAAAGCTGGATGGTTCGACCGGATCAAACAGAACCGTCCAACCAAAATTGAAGCAGCTTTTGATCCTCGAAACACCAATGAGATATTTATCAGACCAGTTGCTGGCGATGATGAGTATTGGGTCTGCGATCTTTCAGATCGTAGCCGCAGCTATCGAGGAATGACATTTGTGGAAGCGGCTCAAAAGCAATATGAGAGAAAGAGAGCACAGGCATCTGCCAAGCAGCGGGCAGACTATTCAAGTATCGACACCTTGGATGCTATCGACCATATAGTCCAACGTGAGCGAGCGAAGAAACCCTCAAAGCCATCTCTGCCAGCGAGCCGTAGGTTGATGGGCATTCGTGATAATCGGCGCGATGAGTTGGCAGCAGAACGTCAGCGTACATCATTAAGTAAGCCAGATTCTGCCAGTTCCACTGGCCATAAGGCTTTGGTTATCGATATCAAAACGCGAAGTGAACCCTGCCTGGATTATCCTGATCTGGATTCGTTCTTGGAGGATGGAGATGATTAAGCATCCCCTGGCGCATTACATCGAGGCCGAAATCCCCGACTATGCTGGGCATCCTTTGATTAATGCACTTCCGCCGATTAATTCCCCTCAGGAAACGGCTAAGAAGCTAAATCGTTATCCAACGGTTGGCGACAGTGAGAAGAAGCTGCCTGGGCACATTCGTCGCCATGCGATGATGAGGATATTGGATCAGTTCCTCTATCCGACCAAGTCGCATTTGCAACTGGAACAAATGCTCTCGAGCATGATTCGTCGGGGCTACCTGAGTCGGAACATAGCCGATGCCAGCCACCAACGTAATCTTGATACTGTTGGTTATACAGACTTCAAATCTGCCAGCCGTAATGCAGGCAATGAATCTCTGGTTAGTTCGGTGATTGGCTGCTCGGGAACAGGTAAATCGACAGCTGTAGAGGCGATTCTGAGCTGCTATCCGCAAGTGATATATCACCCTGACTATCAGCATACCCAGCTGGTTTGGCTGAAGGTTGAGTGTCCCCATGATGGTTCCGTCAGGCATCTCTGCATCAACTTTTTCAGAGCGGTTGATGATGCCCTTGGCACAGATTATCAACAGTTATTTGTAAAATCGCGCTCTTCTGCAGAGTCGATGCTAGGTGACGTAGCGAGAGTAGTTGCGCTTCATTCGGTAGGCTTGCTGGCTATCGATGAAATTCAGCACTTGGAAAAATCCAAGTCGGGAGGCTCCCAGAAAATGCTGAATTTCTTTGTCACCCTGACCAATGTGATCAAGGTGCCGGTGCTGTTTATTGGTACCCCGAAAGCACTGGATCTGTTTACACCGACCATGCGTTCAGCTCGCAGGGCTGCCCAATTTGGCAGTCTGAACTGGAACCGCTTCGAACGTTCAGACAAGCCGGAACAAGACGCGGAGTGGGAGCGTTTCATCAAAAGGCTCTGGAAGCTGCAGTGGTTTGAAGCTCCGACTCCACTCACTGAGCCGATGAAAGACTTGTTCTGGGAGTTCACCCAGGGTATCCCTCATGTAGCGGTATCGCTGTTCTATCTCTGTCAGACCCGTGCTGTCATGGCCAGACGAGAGGTGATCGATCAGCTTCTTGTAGAAAAGGTCTTCAATGAAGAGCTTTCGCTAATCCACCCTATGATTAAGGCATTGCGAAGTGGCAGAAAAGAACAAATTCTGGCCTATGCTGACTTGGACATACCAACTGATACTATTCGCGCATCTGGCATCCATGTTGCTGATCCAGAGCTTCCACATACTTCTACTGAGCCTCAACAAGCCAGCAAAGCCCAACAGTTGATCGATATGTTGATGCAAATGGGTATTGGATCGGACATAGCCCCCGTGGTGGCCGAACAAGCTATTGAAGAGAAACCGGATGAGGATCTTTTGGGTCTGGTTGCACATATTCGAGCCTTACAGGAAAAGCCTACCCCTAAGCAGGTTTCTAAGAAAGCAGTGGCCAAACCGGCCAAGCCGGTGTATCTGAAAAATGATTTGCGGCTGGTTCGACAGAGCAGTGGTACTGAGACCTATAGCAAGTTTCAGGAAATGGGCGTTGTTATCCGGCTGGACAGCTTCCTGTGATTAGATCCGACCACATGGTATCAGACTTAATATACTAATGGGTTCGAAAGTAAGCGAACATCATTTATAATGTAGGCTCCGTTCGCCAAGCTTATCGGATATTTACACACATGCGCCACGATGACGGTCGTAAACTTGATCACAAAACATTAGAAGCCATTCGCGTTCGCGCCGTTCAACGGGTCATGGATGGCGAGAGTCCAGAAGTCGTCATCAAAGCGCTGGGGATGAGCCGAGCACGAATCTATGAATGGCTGGCTGCCTACCGCGAGGGTGGCTTTGACGCGCTCAAGGCCAAGCAGATTTCCGGTCGTCCCAAGAAACTGAGCGGTGCTCAGATCCGGGAGCTGTATATCTGGATAACGACCTTTACGCCGGACCAGTTGAAGTTTGATTTTGCCCTGTGGACTCGGGGCCGAGTGCGTGAGCTCATCCGGCAAAAGTTCAACGTCCGGTTAAGCGATGTCTCGGTCGGTCGTCTGCTTCGAAACCTGGGGCTGACGCCTCAGAAACCCCTGCATCGGGCCTACCAGCAAAAGCCAGAGGCCGTGAAACAATGGAAAGAAGAGACCTACCCGGAAATTCGCAAGGAAGCAAAAAAAGTCGGCGCCACCATCTATTTCGGCGATGAAGCCAGCATTCGGTCTGATTATCACAGTGGCACCACCTGGGCACCCAGGGGTGAAACTCCGATCATCCGTAATACGGGCAGTCGCTTCAGCATCAATCTGATCTCGGCCATCTCGCCTCGCGGCGAGCTTCGCTTTAAGACCATTCAGGGCAACATGAACACCGATGCGTTTCTTGGTTTCCTCAAGGCTCTGGTGCAAGACGTTGACAAGCCGGTTTTCCTGATCCTCGATAACCACCCGGTTCATCATGCTCGTCGGGTTCGAGACTATGTTGAGAGTCTCGACGGCAAGCTCAGGTTGTTCTTCCTGCCGCCGTACTCGCCGGAGCTGAATCCTGACGAGTCTGTTTGGGGCTATATCAAATACCATCACGTCGGTAAAAAGATCATTAACAGCAAAGAACAACTTCGGAGCACTGTTTACCGGCAGCTTCGACGTTTGCAAAAATTGCCACGACTATTGAAATCGTTTTTTGGCCATCCGGATTTGGCTTATATCTCCGGGTAATATTCGCTTACTTTATTTCGAATTAGTAAGTGCAAGGCTGTCCTTGCCCACCCTTAAGGCCACACCTTGAATTGCTGCCCGTTTCCAGATCCACCCCACCATAGTCAGCACCTGGAAGCGCGACCTATTGGAGAGCGCGTCCGACCTCCTCGAAGGCAAGAGTATAGTCGGTAAGCAATTCGATGAACTCAGCACGGACGAACTGTACCGTGAGATTCGCCGACTGACGGTGGAACGCAATTTTTGTTGCTTAAGCTCCTGGGTGGCTCGTTCCACTTTGGCTGAGCTCCATGTATTTCACAGAGCCCTTCGGAAAATCCTTGCGAACCAAAAGCACTTCATCAAACTGTCACGTCAGTGACACGACGGTGTCATCTCTCAGCTTTATCGTTCAATTGTAACTCGCAATACGGCGAGCTTATTTATTGCAAAAGGTGATCCTGTGGCCCCAACTCAATCAACCAATGTGATGCTTCGAGTCGAGAGTATGGGCGTAACCTACCCGGGAAACGTCCTCGCGCTCAAACCCACCAACGTTCACTTTCACAAGGGCGAATTCACCGTGCTACTGGGACTTTCAGGCGCGGGTAAATCCACTCTGCTTCGTTCACTGAATCACCTGGTTAAGCCCACAACCGGGAAGGTTGTGTCTGGCGAGTTTGGTGAACTGACCAACCGTAGAATCCTGCGACAGCACCGCAGCCGCACCGCCATGGTGTTCCAGCATCACCAGCTGATCGAACGATACACCGCGTTACAGAATGTGCTGACAGGCAGACTTGCGTATCACGGTACTTGGCGAGGCCTGCTTCCCCTGCCCCGGCAGGACCTGGAGTTGGCTCTGCAATGCCTCGACCGCGTAGGTCTGGCTGACAAAGCGCTTTCCCGAGTAGATCAGTTGTCCGGCGGCCAGCAGCAGCGGGTTGGAATCGCCAGAGCATTGGTGCAGCAACCATCCATGATTCTTGCCGATGAGCCCGTTGCCAGCCTGGATCCGGCCACTTCTGAAAAGGTACTCGGCCTACTGCGCGATATTTGTCAGGAAGATGGAATCACCGCGGTTATTTCCTTGCACCAATTGGAATACGCCCAGCGTTTTGCAGACCGGATCATCGGCCTTTCGAACGCTCATATCGTTTTTGACGATGCTCCTGAAAACCTGAAATCGAAACACCTGGACGAGATTTACCACCGTTCACCCAGCGTGGTAGCTGCGGAAGGCAAACCAGCCATCCATAAACCTGAATCCGTGAGACCGGCCCCCAGGAATGCTTCTAACCTACTGAACTGCATGGCAATATAGCGAATATCGCCATTCACCCAGACAGTGCCATGCCCAACGTCAAGTTCCGCGCCAGTCGCCGCACCCTCACCAGCCACGCCGGGCTGTCCATCATCGGGCAATGCTTCGAGATCGCTGGCGTCGACAGCATCGACAGCCGCTTCCCCACCACGCTGGGCATGCGCACCAGTGACGTGATCAAGAGCTACCTGGGCCTGCTGTGTCTGGGCATGAGCGACTATGACGCTGTCGAGAACTTCCGCCGCGACAAGCCCTTCCAACAACTGCTGACCCTGCAGAAGGTGCCGAGCGCGGCGACGCTGCGACAGCGGCTGGAGAAACTTGCCGCCAACGACCTGCAGGCGCGCACCGCCACCTGGTCCACGACCCTGCTGTCACTGATCGAAGCACCGATCACCGCCGAGACGACGCACGTCTGCCTGGACATCGACACCTTCGTCATGGACAACAGCAACTCGAAGAAGGAAGGCGTCTCGCGGACCTACCAGCAGGTCGATGGCTACACCCCGATCGCCGCCTATCTGGGCAACGAAGGGTGGTGCCTGGGTCTGGAACTGCGGCCTGGCAAGCAGCACACCATGAAGGAGAGCAACGCCTTCCTGGAGCGGGTACTGCCTCGCGCCCAAGGCCTGACCAAGCAACCGATCCTGTTACGCGAGGACAGCGGCTTCGACAGCCAGGCGCACCTGGCGCTTCTCGAACAGCAGCGCCAGGTCTTTGCCGACGAGGGGCGCCGGCTCGACTATGTCGTCAAATGGAACCCGCGCGGCTCGGCCACGGCGGATCAGGATACCTGGTTGGCTGTGGCGGCGGACTACTGGGAAGAGCTGCGTCCTGGCAAGCGCCAGGCGCTGTGGCCGCAGACCGTCTCGATCCACGACGACAACAAGACCGAATACGTCGTCCAACGCGTGATGCGCCTGGTCGAGCGCACCGCCGATCGCGATGGCCAGTTGCTGCTCGAACCGGACTATGAGTTGGAAGGCTGGTGGACCAGCCTGGACGAGGCGCCGGAGGCGGTGATCAAACGCTACCAGGCGCATGCCACCCACGAGCAATTCCACAGTGAGATCAAGACCGATCTCGACCTGGAGCGGCTGCCGTCGGGCAAGTTCGCCACCAACGATCTGATCCTGCACCTCGCCCAGCTGGCCTACAACATCCTGCGGCTGATGGGGCAGCTGGGCATGACCGGCGAGCTGAGCCCGGTGCGCCATCCCGCCAAGCGGCGCCGGATCCGCACCGTGCTACAAGAGCTGGTGCATCGTGCGGCGCTCGTGATTCACAAGGCGCGGCAGATCATCCTCGACTTCGGGCAGGACATCGGACGCATGACGGTGTTGAACACCTTGCGAAGCCGCCTGCGCTATCCCCGAGGCACGCCATGCTGATCGTCTGTCGGACAAAGGCACCACGCAGAGAGCTGACGGTCATCGGCAGCCAGTATCACCGTGTCCGGCGGGTAGAAATGCCTGTCAAAATGGGCTGCTCTCGTCGGTCAGCGTCGCCATGGTTGGTCCTCCCCGGTATGCGTTCAGCGGTTGAGACGGAATCGGCGGTCAAAAAAATGCTCGCTGGCGGTGATAGGGGAAGTGTCGGCGCTGGCTTCACGGAATCAGGATAAACCTAAGACCACCCCGATAACGACAGACGTACTGGAGATAGCACAATGAAGACAATGATTCACTCTTTGCTGGCTCTGATAATGATGCTCGGCATCCATTGGTCAGCCCATGCCGCAGATACAGACCCTGATCTTTTGAAAGTTGCCTTGCTGCCGGATGAGAACGCGTCAGAACTGATCAAGCGAAACCAACCTTTGAAGGATTACCTGGAAACCACTCTTGGTAAGGAAGTAGAACTGATTGTTACCACCGATTACTCCTCCATGATCGAAGCCATGCGTTTTGGCCGAATTGACCTGGCTTACTTTGGTCCGTTGTCCTATGTGATGGCCAAGAGTAAGAGTGACATTGAACCCTTTGCCGCCATGGTGGTAGACGGGAAGCCGACTTATCGCTCCATCATTATTGCCAATGCGGACTCTGGCGTTGGCTCCTTCGCGGATATCAAAGGCAAGAAAATGGCCTACGGTGACCGCGCATCCACTTCCAGCCACCTGATCCCCAAGACCGTACTCCTTGAGAAGGCAGAGCTCGAAGCCGGAAAGGACTATGAGGCTCATTTCGTCGGTAGCCATGACGCTGTTGCGGTTAACGTCGCCAATGGCAATGCCGACGCCGGAGGGTTGTCCGAAGTTATCTTCGAGCATGTGATGGACCTCGGTTTGATTGATCGGAGCAAGGTCAAAGTGCTGGGCTACAGCGGTGACTTTCCTCAATACCCCTGGGCCATGCGTTCGAACCTGGCCCCTGAGCTGAAGAGCAACATTCAGAAAGCCTTTCTGCAGATCGATGACCCGGAGATTCTCGACAACCTGAAGGCTGAGGGATTCGCGGCAATTACCGACGAAGATTACGATGTCATCCGCGCTATGGGTGGCCTGCTCAATCTTGATTTCGCAAAAATGTGAGGAGTGCCCCATGAACTATACAACGACGGAACCGGCGACTCTGTCGCCGGCCCCGTCGGCCTCCGTGCTGGATGAGCACGCGAAAGGCTGGCGGAAAAAACTCGGACAGTCGCTGTTAGTGCTGCTCATCATTTTTGTCGCAAGTTGGCACGTAGGGCTGCTCAATTTCAATACACTTGCCAATGGCGTGCCAGCCATAGGCACACTCATTGGCGAATCTCTTCCACCTGACTTCACCAATGTGGCCAGCTGGGTGTCGCCGTTAATCGACACGCTTGCGATGAGCATTGCCGGTACTGCCATTGCAGTAACCTTGTCTGTGCCACTGGCATTCCTGGCTGCGCGCAACACCTCTCCACATCCGGTGGTGTTCCAAGTAACTCGAACCCTTTTAAACGGTTTGCGTTCAGTCCCGGAACTGATCATGGGCATCATCTTCGTGGCTGCTGTTGGTTTTGGGGCGTTGCCTGGCGTACTGGCGCTCGGTCTTCACTCCATTGGCATGGTTGGAAAGTTTTTTGCCGAAGCGATTGAGCATGTAGATGAGGCGCCAGTGGAAGCGGCCGATGCTGCCGGCGCTACTCGCTTGCAGGTGCTCTATCACGCCGTGCTGCCACAAGTACTTCCTCAATTCGCGGACGTGTCCATTTATCGCTGGGAATACAATTTCCGTGCCTCGACCGTAATGGGCATGGTGGGTGCCGGTGGTATTGGCTTCGAATTGATGGGCTCGCTGAGAATCATGCAGTATCAGGAAGTCAGCGCCATTCTCATTGTCATCTTGTTGATGGTCACCGTCGTGGACAGTCTCAGTGGCCGCCTTCGTAAGAAATTCAAATAAGGACCATCTATGAAACCCAAGGTTGTGATAACCCATAAGATCCATGACAGTGTTCTGGATGAACTTGCCCAAGATTGCGAGCTGGTCACCAACCAATCCGGCGCCACGTTGCCCCAGGAGGAAGTGGCTGCGCGCGTTGCAGACGCTGATGCGATGATGGCGTTCATGCCAGACCGAGTTGGAGTGGAGTTCCTACAGGGGTGTCCGCGCTTGAAGGTGATTGGTGCAGCCCTGAAAGGCTATGACAACTTTGATGTGGATGCCTGCACGCGTCATGGGGTTTGGCTGACATTTGTACCGGATTTGCTAACCGTGCCTACTGCAGAGCTAACGGTCGGGCTGACGATCAGTCTCACCCGACAAGTCAAGGCGGCGGACCACTTCGTTCGATCCGGTGAATTTACTGGCTGGACACCACGCTTCTATGGGCAGGGGATCGAAGGCTCACGGATTGGTATTGTGGGTATGGGGGCCATCGGCCAAGCGGTGGCGCAGCGCCTGAACGGATGGGGAGCGGATTTAATCTATTCCCAGCCGGAACGTTTACCCGTGCAGCATGAGCAGGCACTGGGTTTGTCCCATACTCCCCTCAAGATGCTGCTGGCCCAGTCAGATATTGTGATCCTGGCACTGGCGCTCAATGAGCAAACCCTCCACACCATTAATCGCGAAACGCTAACAGGAATGAAACCGGGCGCATTCCTTATCAATCCCTGCCGTGGATCTGTGGTGGATGAGGGTAGTGTTCTGCAAGCGCTTCAATCCGGTCAGTTGGGGGGGTACGCCGCTGATGTGTTTGAGATGGAAGATTGGGCGAGAGAAGATCGTCCGAGGGAGATCGCCCAGGGGCTCAGGGCCCACCCCAACACGCTGTTTACTGCTCACATCGGATCGGCAGTCAGCCAGGTGCGTCTGGCTATCGAGCAACGCGCTGCTCGGAACATTCTGCAAGTGCTTCGGGGTGAGCGGCCGGGTGATGCGATCAATGATCCCAGTGGCCGCGAGAGCGGCCCATGCTGAATCTTGTCTGGCTGAAGAGTTTCGTGGCGGTGCTGGACCACAACGGGTTTCAGGCCGCAGCCCGCCAGTTGGACATCGCACAACCCACACTGTCCCAGCACCTTCAAAAACTCGAAAACCAACTTGGCGTTTTATTGGTCCACAGGGGGCGCTCTGGCTGTGAGCCAACCCGGGCTGCCTTAACCTTGTTGCCTTTTGCCCGAAGTCTGCTCCGGCTGGAGGAGCAGGCGAGATCTTCCATTATGGAGGCTCGACTTCGCGTTGGGGCGAGCTCCAATATTGGGATTTATATGCTCCAGCCCTACATCCGTCGTTACAAGGAGCTGGGCGTAGGGCCCGAGGTGGATGTGGTAATAGATTCCAATCCGACTATTGCACGGCATTTATCGGACGGTGAGCTGGACGTGGCGATTATGGAGTGGTGGCATGATCTACCCGGATTCCATGCTCAGGCGTGGCGTAACGAGCCCGTTGTTCTAATCGTTCCGCCTGGTCACCCGTTAGCCCGTCGAACCGATATCGACCGCGATACGCTGTCTAACATGGCTCTGATCGGCGGCGAACCCGGCACCGGCACTGGCCGGCTTTTGGCGACCTACTTCGGTGAGCATGGGCCATTTCCGACGGTATCTATGCAGCTGGGTAGCACCGAAGCCGTCAAGCAAGCGGTTAAGGTCGGACTTGGCGCATCGTTGGTGCTTGAAAGTTCTGTACGGGAGGAGGTCCAAAATGGAAGTCTGGTGGCTATTCCCGTGAGTGAGCCTGGCCTTAGCAAGGAGCTGATGGTGATTTATCCGAGCAGCCTGGACAAACACAGGCCAGTATACTCGTTTGTTGGGCATCTCTGTGAATAGCTATTGGGTCCACCTCACGCATATCTAGCTGGGAATGCAGATACTGAGCCTCACGCTCACTTCGACAACGCAGTATTCCGTCATCTGCATATCGGCAGAATGGGATATCCGGATGACGAACGGTCAGCCAACGATCCAATGCATAATGCAGAAACAGGTTTGCCAGAACTGGCGATAACGGGCCACCTTGTGGTGTGCCAACGTTCCGTCGTTCCTGCTTACCATCTTTCGTCTGCATCGGTGCCGTTAGCCAGCGCCTCACATACAGCAGCACCCAGGATTCAGAGCAATGGTGGTCAAGGGCCTTGAGCAATAGCTCATGATCAATATGATCAAACAAGCCACGGATGTCATACTCCAGCACCCAGTCCCTTTCCCAGCACCGCTTTCGCGTGATCGCAAGCGCATCATGCGGGGATTTCCCGCGCCGATACCCGTACGAGTCCACATGAAAGACAGGTTCCAGGATAGGTTCCAGCGTCATAGTAACCACAGTTTGCGCTATACGATCGCTAACCGTGGGTACCCCGAGCAATCTTTCTCCTCCACTTTTCTTCGGAATTGGAACTGCTTTGACGGACGGTGGGAAATAGCTGCCGGACGACATCCGATTCCAAATTAGATAGAGGTTCTTACTTAAGGAAGCTGCGAATAAGTCCACTGCATGGGATAATGCCCGCTGTACACGATTGAGGACGCACCGATGGATCAGCAACTTACATTCGCGGACAGCGAGTTCAGCAACAAGCGCCGTCAAACCCGCAAGGAAAAGTTTCTGGGCCGAATGGACAAGCTGATCCCGTGGGCGCGTCTCGAAGCCGTCATCGAGCCTCATTATCCCAAGGCTGGCAATGGTCGTCGACCGTATCCCTTGTCTACAATGCTTCGCATTCACTGCATGCAGCAGTGGTATACCCTCAGTGACCCCGCCATGGAAGACGCGCTGTATGAGATCGCGTCCATGCGGCTGTTCGCTCGATTGTCATTGGACAAGGCCATCCCCGATCACACCACTATCCTGAACTTCCGTCATCTTTTGGAGCGCCACGGTCTGGCTCGACAGATTTTTGAAGAGGTAAACCAATGGCTGTCTGAAGCCGGTGTCCTGCTGAAAGAGGGCTCACTGGTCGATGCCACCATCATCGAAGCTCCCTGCTCCACCAAGAACAAAACGGGCGAACGTGATCCCGAGATGCACCAGACCAAAAAAGGGAATCAATGGCACTTCGGGATGAAGGCTCACATCGGGGTTGATGCCCGCACCGGCATCACGCACAGTTTCACGACAACTGCGGCCAATGAGCACGACCTTAATCAGGCTGATCAACTGCTACACGGTGAAGAAGCATTCATCTTTGCTGATGCGGGTTACAGGGGCGCCGAAAAGCGAGACGAGCTGAAAGATGTCAGTGCGGACTGGTACATCGCAGAACAGCCAGGGAAGCTGAAGACACTGAAAAAACACCCTCGGATCAATAAGGTCAGAATCCGCACCGAGTATCTGAAAACCAGTATCCGTGCGAAAGTTGAGCATCCGTTTCGGATCATCAAGTGCCAGTTTGGTTTTGTAAAAGCCCGCTACCGTGGCCTGAAGAAAAACGACTGCAAGTTGGCCATGCTGTTCGCACTGGCCAACGTTGTGCGGGTGGATCAGATGTTGAGAGCACGGGGTTAATCCGTCTGCACTGCCTGAAAAGGTGGTTGCAGCTGGTTAAAAAGGGCTAAAAGTGTTGAATTTTCGCCTCTGAGGCGGTGACAACGACATTTCAGAGCCTTGGATCGGGCTTATTCGTAGCTACCCAAGGTTCCTATTGGTTGCCACAATAATACGCACATCAACTATGCGCTCCTCTGTAGAGCCTACAGGAGTAAAGCTGCCATCTTGAAGTACCCGTAGTAATCGAACTTGGGCTTCTAGTGGAAGCTCTCCGAATTCGTCCAAAAACAGGGTGCCACCATCTGCTTGATCAAACACCCCTGGCTTGCTGGTTGTTGCACCTGTGAATGCACCTTTGCTATGGCCAAACAAGGTGCTATCAATAAGCTCCGAAGGAATTGCGCCGCAATTCAAAGATAGGAAAGGCTGCTTTGAGCGTGGGCTGGTGTTATGAATAGCCCGAGCAAATAGCTCCTTGCCAGTGCCTGTTTCACCATGAATCAATACCGGCACTTCTCTCATCGCAAGAATCGCTGCACGCTCCTTCAAACGTTCCATCTGAGGATCTTGGGTGATTATGTGGTCAAACGCAGCCGTAGAAGGAGCCTCACAAGCAATAAGGCTCGTCAGGCGATCATCCAGAGCGTCAGCAACGGACGGTAAAAAGTCAGCAGCTATGTCGAAAGGAAGCTCAACGACTTGAACTCCCTGCTGCAGGGACGATTGCAAAAAACGAACTCGATACTTCGTCTTACCCGTAAGGATCGAAACTGACGTCATTGCGGGCGTGCCCGACGTCAATTGAATATAAATCGGTGACCTTGGGTGCTTCTCTACGATGTCAGAGAGCGTGGCATCCAAGACTTTGTAGATGTCAGCAAAGTGAATGGGGCTCTGAAGCTCAGCCTGAACGGAAACGAATTCCGTCCTGAAACTTTCTTTTAGCCGATGTAGATAATTTCTCACCTCATCCAGCGGTTGGTTATGAAGCAAATAGGCATAGCTGAAGTCCTGGTGGCGAAGCACACTGGCTAACGGCCCATCAATAACCTCGTCCGAACCACCTCTGATGTCTGCAGTGCCAATCCAAGATACAAGAACGTCAGCCATGTTAGATAAAGTATCTTCTGTAGATATAAAAAATTCATCATCAGGCATTTCTGCTCAGGAAGCAATGTGCGTACAGGTATGGCTTCAGGATCACTAGACTACTACTGACGAATGCCGATGGGAAATTTTACGGATTTCCCCCTGGCGAACTATGCTTCTGAATACTGGTCTGGTATCGGTGTTCAGAATGTCTCTCCAAAACTTCCCCAAGGCTTTACCTGACGAACTACTCGGTAGTGTTCTAGCTCGAAGCGTTCATCAACTGGGCGTTAAAGATGACAAGGTGGCACTTAAGCTGCTCTTTGGCTCCCGAAATGTAGTTCCGTCTGGGTTGATGCAGGGGCACATCGATATGCTTCTGGAGCATGTAGGGCATATTTGGCCAATATCATCATCAGAAGTCATTCAGCGTCATTCACTACTTCCGCTATTCAGGCCTTTCTCTACTCATGAAAAGTACAGCAAATTGCTTGCTGACCTTTGCTCTGGACGAATGAATTTTGGCATGTTGCGTTCGGGTATCAACGCTTCGCGTCTAAAATGGACAAATACCTTCAGAGTTTGTCCCGTGTGTTGGCATGAGCAGCGGGCAGAATACGGTTTTGCAGTTTGGTCTCGTGTCTTGCAGTGCCCAGGTGTGGAATGCTGCCCAGATCATAAATGCCTTTTGGTTGATAGCAAAATATCAATGCCGTCAGAGCGGAGGCATGAGCTGGTTGGAGCTCATCAATACCGACTAGAGTGCTCGCTGGCGGTTGCAGCTGAACAAAGGTTAGTACAGGTTGCTGACTGCATTAAGCAGCTCCTGGATTTGAATTATCCGTTTGTTACTCCTGGCCATTGGACGGGTTTCTACCGTCAGATTGTTAAGGACAAGGGTCTGGTATTGGGCGGCCGCGTTGATCATGATGCTATACGTTCCGAGGTATTGTGCTACTGGGGGGAACAGCAACTTGAAAGATGGGGCCTCGAACTTTCAGGTGACTCAAACTGGTTGTTGTCCATGTTTAGAACGCACCGACGACCCTTCAATTATCTCCAGCACTTGGTTGTATTACAGGCGTTTGAGCAGCCTACGAATCTCGAAAGGCTGTTTCAGCAAGTAGCATCATTTCCTGCTGAGCCATTAGCGCGCAGGCATTATGAGAATAGCCGGGCTGATTACAGTCGCCAGGAGTACAGGGAAATATGGAGGCAGCTCCTCGCTGATGCATCATCTTTGAAAAGCATTAGATCTTCTGCCGAAGGGGCAAGAGTCTACTCGTGGCTGTATCGATATGACCG
This sequence comes from Halomonas sp. G15, assembly GCF_021282295.1. NCBI lineage: Bacteria > Pseudomonadati > Pseudomonadota > Gammaproteobacteria > Oceanospirillales > Halomonadaceae > Halomonas > Halomonas sp. G15. Next base: position 16,565 of record NZ_JAJSPA010000013.1, read on the forward strand.
TGAGTGGTTGATGAAAAACAAACCTGCAGCGATGGCTAGGAAGCCACGTAATCATATCGACTGGACTGCTCGTGATCGTGACTATGCACGCCGTATATGCCGCCTGGAGAGATCGTTGCGGCATCAAATTGACGGCCCGAGACGATCACAGGCTTGGTATCTTCGCCAAATGGGTCTGAAGAGCTCCTTTAGGATGAAATCTCATCTTTTGCCGCTTTGTAGATTGCTTCTTAATCGTTATGCTGAGTCCGTTGATGAGTACCAAACGCGTCGTCTTGCGAGCTGTGTGCTTCGGTTAATGGAAGAGAAAAAGGAATTCCAACTGTATGAAGTTGAACGCCTTGCTGGGCTCAGTAAAGAGCGGTGTCGAAAAGCTGCAAGGCAAATTATCCGAGATCATATCGCCTGCTGGTCGGGCATTGCGCAAGTTTCCAGCAGACTCCAAGCTTGAAGCTGTTCGGGGGATCTATTCCCGCAAGTTACTTGGGCTTAGGCAACAGGCGGTAGTGGATGTTAAGTTTGAGCATCATCCGTTAACGGCAGTGCCTATTGAAGTAATCGGTATGTTGGTGCCGGGCAGCAAATTTAAAGATAAAAAGAGAATCCCTCCCAAGGACTCCCAGTCTCGATCAATCAGCATTGATAGGGTCGAAGAAGCCGTACTCCTTGATCATGAGTATTGGCACAGAGTTCATTCAATGGATGGCAGCAGTTGCCTCATTCGCAGTATAGAGCTGGCTCGGGTTTTGTTTTTCCATTCGCCTCATCTGATTCGCTGTGCTCTTCGGCCAAATGGAATGGATTCATTGGTTCGGATTGGCCGTGGTGATGAAGTCATTGAAGTGAGTTTCACAGAGATGGCTGACTTTCCTGCCTCACAGCTACACAATAAGCGAATTCAGTCTCATTTATCATGGCTTTTTCTGTCCCAGTCAGCCAAGCAGTCCTTCGGTAGTATCTACCAAGAATGGGTGATGTCAGATGAAGAGAGATGGATGTTCAGGTTTTCACCTCCGCCGATGCATGGCTGGCAAATCTCAGTCATGAGGTGTGCCCATAGCGTTGACCCGTTTCTTGAAAAAGTATCCGAGATACGTACAGTCAACGTAGAAGATTTCTGCCTACAGCAGAAAGTCATTTTTCGTCACCCGAAACTGCGTTATCCAGTGACTCTTGATGAAAGCCGCAAGTCACGCAAACGCAAACCCACAGACGAACATCCGGAGCTTGATTTACCATCAGTGCCAGGTATGGCGGAGGGCATGCACCAGGTTGATGATGGTAATTTGAAATTCAATATACCTTCTGGTCCCATGACGGAAGTTGATGGTGGCCTACCAAGACCCGAAGGGTCAGGGACCCGCGAAGCAGAGGCAGGCATTTCACAGTCAACGGGGGCAGGACCTTCTGAGCTGGATGGCGATGCCCAAGAGTTGAGCCTCCGCTTGAATCAGGAGGCTGATCCGGAAGAAGAACAACAGCCTGATGAACTGATTGCGAGCGAACCCACAGGGCGTTTTTCAAACTTTGAAAAAGCCATCAACATCTTGGTTCATGAATACGACTACGAGCTAACTGGGTCAATCTGCTGCTACGAGTTTCCTTTACCAAAGACACGTAGCAAAAAGATTCTAAGGACAGAGGATGGCAGACCCATACAGTACTACTTGGCAGGCCTTCGATGTAACGATCTTTCCATATGCATCTTGGAGGCTGACGTTGAGAGCTTGCTAGTACATGAAGAAGCTAACCCAGAGTCCGTTAGTACACTTCTGGCTATTGTGCGAGGGGAGCCCACGCAGTCAGTGTCTCGTATAGTGCAGTCATTTTCTGACAGTGGAGTGACTTGGAAAGAGTCTGACTTACGTACACATTGCCTAGTTTTTCATCGTTGCGATCATCCTAAACGATACCGGTCAGTGGATACAGAGGTGGCTGGCAAGATCACCAGGCAACGTGTTCCGCGAGAAAACGATGTATTTCTTCGATCTTGGGTGGACATCCTGCAGAGAGGCATTCAGAAAATCACTCAGAAATACAATGATGCACAGAAAGATTCAGATATCAGGGAGTAGAAGTGCCGGTCTGCAGTCAAGCTTGGCTGCGATCTGATATAGCTTCTCTACAGTGATGTTTACCCCCCGGAGACATTGATGTTTCCGGATTAGATGGTGCTAATGCTCATCAAGGGGCTAAAAGCGGGTTAGCAAAATCAGCAGACATGTTGCATGTGACTTTTGATGGCATGTTTCGGCATCAGCTGCTGGCTTTGTTCTGAGGCTTCTAACGTTAGGGCTCTTTCGGGTGGTGTTTTTAATCAAACTTTATTTTAAACTGAAATGGCCGGTAGTGAGTCGTCCGCCACTAATCGGATCAAACTTTATTTTTTGCTGTTCACGAATTAATCTAAAAAGCTTGCCTTTTTGGTCAAACTTTATTTCTCTCCGATAACCGAGCCTCGCCTGCACCTGGGGCTGCCCATGTGGGCCAATGCCGACTGGCGGGGTGGCCTCTATCCGTCGGGGGGTGGCGGGCTGGAGGAGTACGCCCGGGTATTCTCCGCCGTGGAGGGCAACACCACCTTCTATAGCGGGGCGCCGCGAACCGAGACGGTGGCCTCCTGGGCCCGTCAGGTACCGCCCGGGTTCCGCTTCTGCTTCAAGCTGCCCGCCGCCCTGACCCATGAGCGGCGGCTGCTCGGTATCGAGTCGGACCTTGACGCCTTTCTCGAGGCCCTGGCCCCGCTGCACGATCGCCTGGGCCCGGTGATGGTTCAGCTGCCCCGGGATTTCGGTGGCGCCGAACTGGGGCAACTGGAAGCCCTGCTGGCACGCTGGCCGACAGGAATTCCCTGCGCCGTGGAGGTTCGCCACAGCGAATTCTTCCACAAGGGGAGGGCCGAGGTCGCCCTGAACAGATTGTTGATAACTCATGGCGCCGACCGCGTGATGCTCGATGTGCGGCCGCTCTTCTCGACGTCTGCCGGTGACCATGCCGGGCTGCTCCAGGCCCAGCACGAGAAGCCGAGACGCCCATTACACGTACTTTCCACGGGAAATAGACCCATGGTGCGCTTCATCGGCCATCTCGATGGGGAGATCAACGCGCGCTATTTCGAGGCCTGGATCGAGCGGCTCTGCCTGTGGATAGATCAGGGGAAAACCCCTTTCCTGTTTGTGCATACTCCCGATAATCGCCAGGCTCCCCAGCTGGCCAGGCGCCTCCATGGACGGCTGGCGGCGAGGCTGTCACTGCCGCCGCTGGCCGCCTTTCCCGGCGAGGCCCAGGCCAGCCTGTTCGACCCCTAGGCCGGCTTCCCGGGGGCAAGCGTTGCGCCCCAAAGACGCTGGCCATCGAGCGTTTGATCGGATAGTTTTAGGCCGCGGCAGCGATCCTGCCTGGATCCCTGCCACTCTTGACGGTGTCCCGTGACCCGGGGCGCCCTGGACGTGGCAATGACAAGCACAAGCCGCCATCGCGCCGGACCGGCCGTTGGCGACACGTACACTCAGGGTGAAACATGTCGAAACTCTCCCACGCACAGTGGTCATCGAAGATGGCCTTCATTCTGGCAGCCACCGGTTCGGCGGTGGGGCTGGGCAATATCTGGCGCTTCTCCTACATGGTGGGTGACAGCGGGGGCGCGGCCTTCGTGCTCGTCTATCTGGCCTGTGTGGCCCTGGTGGGCCTGCCGATCCTGGTCGCCGAGTGGCTGATCGGCCGCCGTGGCCAGGAGAACCCGATCAACTCCATGCTGGACCTGGCCCGCAAGAGTGGTCGAATGCCGGCCTGGGCGGTGGTCGGCGCCAGCGGCGTGCTCGCCGCCTTCCTGATCCTCTCCTTCTACAGCGTCATCGGCGGCTGGTCGCTCTCCTATACCCTGGGCTCGATCACCGGCCAGTTCAGCGGCCAGGATTCCGACGGCATCGGCGCCCTGTTCAGCGGCCTGCTGGCCAACCCCACCGCCCTGACCCTGTGGCACACCGCCTTCATGGCGCTGGTGATCTTCATCGTCGCCCGCGGCGTGACCAAGGGCCTGGAGGGCGCCGTACGCACCCTGATGCCGGCGCTGGTGATCCTGATGGTAATCCTGGTGATCTACGGCATGACCACCGGGCATTTCGGCGAGGCCATGGCCTTCATGTTCAGCCCCGACTGGAGCGCCATCAGCGGCGAGGTGGTGCTGGCCGCCATGGGCCAGGCCTTCTTCACCCTGTCGCTGGGCATGGGCATAATGATGGCCTACGGCTCCTACCTGGGCGAGGACGTCAGCCTGATCGGCACCGCCCGCACCGTGATCATCTTCGATACCGTCATCGCGCTGCTCGCCGGCATGGCGATCTTCCCCATCGTCTTCGCCAACGGCCTGAGCCCGGGCGAGGGGCCGGGATTGATCTTCGTCACCCTGCCGCTGGCCTTCGGCAACATGGCAGGCGGCACCATCCTCGGCCTGATGTTCTTCCTGCTGTTGACCTTCGCCGCCCTGACCTCGGCCATCTCGCTGCTGGAACCGACGGTGGAACTGCTCGAGGAGCGCACCCCGCTCTCCCGCGTGGCCGCCACCCTGGTGGCCGGCGTGGCGGTCTGGGCGCTGGGCATCGCCGCGCTGATGTCATTCAACGTCTGGAGCGAACTGTCGATCGTGGGCCTGAACATCTTCGACTTCCTGGATACCCTGACCAGCAAGTTCATGCTGCCGCTGACCGGCCTGGGAGCGATTCTGTTCGTGGCTTGGCGCCTCGATCGTGACAGCGTGCTGGGTGAACTGGGTCTCTCCGGTGTACAGGCCCAGCTGTGGCAGGTCGTCGCCCGGGTGGTGGCGCCGATCGGCGTGATCGCGGTATTCGTCTACGGCCTGATCTAGCACGCCGCAGCGATACCTGGGCGAATGCCCCGACGAGCCCCGCCCTGGCGGGGCTCGTCGCGTATCGGGGCTCAGTGCATGGCATCCTCGGCGAGTTCGTCTTCGGGCAACTCGGCGATGTCACGCGACAGCCGCTTGAACTCGTCATGCAATTCGATGCCGCGCCGGGCACGCAGGTGGCGCTGGGCGGCGGTGCGGCTGCGCTGTTCGTGTTCCTGGACTTCCATGCTCATGAAGATGTCGAGGAGTTCGCTCTTCAGGGAGGTCAACCGTTCGGCCTTGTGCATGATAAACACTCTCCTTGGACGCTACGCGACACTGCATTTATTACTATACCTCACTTGACAGAATGATGACGGCGTGGGCGTTCTTCCACAACGCTGTGCCAACGCTCCCCGCGAAAGGCCGCGCTGCCCATCCCGCATCGCCTTCGGGCATACTGTAGGCAGATACCATGATCGCCCCGTCGCCGCCCTGCGGTGGCCAGCCAAGGAGTTTCGCGTGAGTCGTGCCCTGTTCGATGAGATGAGACGCCGCATGGAGCATTTCCGCCGCTCCGAGCAGAAGGTGGCCCGCTTCGTGCTGCGCAACCCCGAGGAAGTGATCCATATGCGCATCGTCGACCTGGCGACCGAGGCCAAGGTCAGCGAGCCTACGGTGGTGCGCTTCTGCCGGGCGCTGGGCTGCAACGGGTTCCAGGACTTCAAGCTCCAGCTGGCGCAGATGCTGGCCACCGGCAGCCAGTTCGCCCAGTTCTCGATGAACGACAGCGACTCGGTGGCGGAATTTTCCCAGAGCATCTTCGACTCCACCGTGGGCACCCTGTTGTCGGTGCGCGACCGCCTCGACAACGAGGCGCTGAGCAAGGCGATCAACGCCCTGGCCATGGCCAACCGGGTCGAGTTCTACGGCTTCGGGGCTTCCGGAGCGGTGGCCTTCGATGCCCAGCACAAGTTTTTCCGCCTGCAGATCTCCACCGCCGCTCATGCCGACCCGCACATGCAGAACATGTCGGCGGTGACCCTCAAGGAGGGCGACGTGGTAGTGGCGATCTCCCAGACCGGGCGTACCCGGGCGCTGGTGGCCAGCGTGCGCCTGGCGAAGGAGGCCGGCGCTACCGTGATCGGGCTGTGCCCCAGCGGCTCGCCGCTGGCCGAGGAGGTCACCCTGCCGCTGTATATCGATGTCCACGAGGACACCGAGATCTACACCCCCATGAGCTCGCGCATCGCCCACCTGGTGCTGGTCGACGTGCTCGCCGTGGGCGTGGCCAAGACCCGTGGCCCCAAACTTGCCGAGCAGCTTCGTGAAGTGAAGAAGAGCCTGACACCGCTGCGCTTCCCGGAGCAGGAAGGGAAGCCCTAGAACAAGGGGCGCCGGGGACAAGCCGAAGAGGAGGTCCTACGCCAGGGATGGCGTCGGTAGCGCCCAGGGATGGGTTCACAGCGCCTCCTCGCAGGCTTGTCGACGGATCAGCTCCGACTCCCTCCGGTTTGTTACGGCTCCGGCTCTGAATGGGCCAGTATGCTAAGCTATCCGCCCATTTTCCGAGCAGCGATGCCTTCCCATGGACGACGTCACGGCGATCCTCGACCACCTGAATGCCGCCCAGCGTGAGGCGGTCAGCGCCCCCCAGGGCAACATGCTGGTACTGGCCGGGGCCGGCTCCGGCAAGACCCGGGTGCTGGTGCATCGCATCGCCTGGCTGATGCAGGCCGAAGGGCTCTCCCCCTACGCGGTGCTGGCCGTGACATTCACCAACAAGGCGGCGCGCGAGATGCGCACTCGCCTGGAAGCGCTGCTGGGCCTCTCGCTGCGCCACGTCTGGGTGGGCACCTTCCACTCCATCGCCCATCGCCTGCTGCGCACCCACTGGCAGGATGCCCGCCTGCCCCAGCATTTCCAGATCATCGACTCCGATGACCAGCTACGCCTGGTCAAGCGGCTGATCAAGGAGAACGACGTCGACGACGAGCGCTTCCCGCCGCGGCAGGTGCAGTCGTTCATCTCCGGCTGCAAGGAGGAGGGGCTGCGTCCCCACCAGGTGGACGTCCACGGCGATGCCTACCTGAGTCAGATGGTCGAGCTCTACGAGCGCTACCAGCTCACCTGCGAGCGCGGTGGCCTGGTGGACTTCGGCGAGCTGCTGCTGCGCAGCCTGGAGCTGCTGCGCGACAATCCCGCCCTGCTGGCCCACTACCAGGAACGCTTCGCCCACGTACTGGTGGACGAGTTCCAGGACACCAACACCCTGCAGTACGCCTGGCTCAAGCTGCTCACCGGCATGACCACGCCGATGACGGTGGTGGGGGATGATGACCAGTCGATCTATGGCTGGCGCGGCGCCCGGGTGGAGAATATCCGCCGCTTCGAGCGTGAGTTCACCGCCACGAAGACCGTGCGTCTGGAGCAGAACTACCGCTCCACCAGCGCCATTCTCGAGGCCGCCAACGCCCTGATCAGCCACAACGCCGAGCGCATGGGCAAGACGCTATGGACCGCCGGCGAGCGCGGCGAGCCGATCTCGGTCTACAGCGGCTTCAATGACCTCGACGAGGCGCGCTTCATCGTCGATACCCTGCGTGAACGGGTCGAGGAGGGAACCAATCGCCGTGAGATCGCCATCCTCTACCGCTCCAACGCCCAGTCGCGGGTGATCGAGGAGACCCTGATCCGTCAGGGCGTGCCCTATCGCATCTACGGCGGCCATCGCTTCTACGAGCGCCTGGAGATCAAGAACGCCCTGGCCTACCTGCGCCTGCTGCTCAACCGCGACGACGACGCCTCCCTGGAGCGGGTGATCAACGTGCCGGCCCGGGGTATCGGCACCCGTACCGTGGAGCTGCTGCGCCAGCGTGCCCGGGAGGCCGGCGTCTCGCTGTGGCAGGCGCTTCACGATGGCCTGGCCGATGGCTCCCTCAAGGGGCGTGCCGGCAGCGCCCTGCAGGTCTTCGCCGACCTGATCGACGCCCTGGATAACGACAGCGCAGGGCTCGCCCTGCACGAGATCATCGACCATGTCATCGCGCGTACCGGCCTGCTCGAGCACCACCGCAACGAGCGGGGCGAGAAGGGCCAGGCCCGGGTCGAGAACCTCGAGGAGCTGGTCACCGCGGCCAAGGCCTTCACCCAGGGCGAATCCTTCGACCCGCCCGAGGCCGGGGAGGGCGCGGTGGCGCTGGAGGCCTTCCTCTCCGAGGCGGCGCTCAACGCCGGCGAGCACGAGGCCGACGAGTTCGAGGACAGCGTCCAGCTGATGACCCTGCACTCCGCCAAGGGGCTCGAGTTCCCGGTGGTGTTCATCGCCGGGGTGGAGGAGGGGCTCTTCCCCCACCGCATGTCTGTCGAGGAGCCGGGGCGCCTCGAGGAGGAGCGCCGCCTCTGCTACGTGGGCCTCACCCGCGCCATGCACAAGCTCTACCTGACCCACGCCGAGATTCGCCGGCTTCACGGCAAGGAGACCTTCCAGCGCGCCTCGCGCTTCCTGCGCGAGATTCCCGAGGAGTACCTGGAGGAGGTGCGCCTGCGCGGTCAGGTGTCGCGGCCGGTGACCGCCTCGCGCCCTGCCGGACTGCGCCAGAGCGAGGTCAACGGCGGCGACGACCTGCCCTCCCTCTCCCTGGGCCAGCGGGTGCGCCATCCGGTATTCGGCGAGGGGGTGATCCTCAACGCCGAGGGCGAGGGGCCCCGGGCGCGGGTGCAGGTCAGCTTCGAGGGCGAGGGGGACAAGTGGCTGGTGCTGGGCTTCGCCAAGCTGACGCCACTGTGATCGCTGTGGCGGCATGACCTTCCGTTGACGTCCACGACAGGCGGGCAGCTTGTGAGCGGGTTCGGCCCTGGAGCATACTGTTCCGCGGACACTGCCACGGCCAAGTCTCGTTCCGTGGCCCTATATAATAAGCTTTCGGAGTCATGCCGCATGCAACGCCGTCTCTTTCTCAAGAACAGCATCAAGACGCTAGGCGCCGGCGCCGCCGGTATCGCCGCCGCCCCCTTCGTTTCTACCGCCAATGCCCAGGAGACCATCACCTGGGACATGGTCACCTCCTGGCCCAAGAACTTCCCCGCGCTCGGCACTGGGGCCAACGACTTCGCCCAGCGCATCGAGACCCTATCCAATGGCCGCATGCGCATTCGCGTGCACGGCGCCGGTGAGCTGGTTCCCGCCCTGGAGGTCTTCGATGCCGTGGCCGCCGGCACCGCCGAGATGGGCCACTCCGCTTCCTACTACTGGCGGGGAAAGCTGGCAGCGTCGCAGTTCTTTACCGCCGTGCCCTTCGGCATGACGACCCAGGAAACCAACGCCTGGCTCTATTACGGTGGCGGCCAGGAGCTGTGGGACGAGATCTATGCCAAGCACAATCTCAAGCCCTTCCCGGTAGGCAATACCACGACCCAGCCCGGCGGCTGGTTCAAGAAGGAGATCAATTCCCTGGAAGACCTGCAGGGGCTCAAGCTACGCCTGCCAGGCCTTGCCGGCGAGGCCATGAATCGTATCGGTGTCACCACCGTCAATATGCCGGGGTCGGAGATCTTCACCTCCATGCAGACCGGTGTGCTGGACGCCGCCGACTGGGTCAGCCCCTACAACGACCTGGCCTTCGGCCTGCACCAGGTGGCCGACTACTACTATACCTCGGCCTGGAACGAGCCCAGTGCGATCCTCGAGGGAACCGTCAACCTGGATGCCTGGAATGCCCTGCCCGATGACCTCAAGGCGGTGGTGACCGAGGCGGCCCGTGCGGCCAATATGGCGATGATCAGCGAGTTCACCTTCCGCAATGCCCAGGCCCTGGATACCCTGGTCAACGAGCATGGGGTCGAGCTGCGCACCTTCCCCGAGGATGTGATGAAGGCGCTCTACGAGTCCTCCCAGGAGGTGATCGCCGAGCAGGTCGAGAGCGATCCGGATTCGAAGAGGGTTCATGACTCCTATGTCGCCTTCCAGAAGCTGGTGCGGCCCTCCAACGACGCCGGCGAGTTCGCCTACCTCAAGGCCCGCGAGGCGGTCGGTGCCTGAGCGAGTCGTTCATCGCGACCGGGCCGGTCAGGTAACACACAGCGGGGGCGCCGAATGGCGCCCCCTCTGGTTTGTGCTCGTCCGGTTTGTGCTCGTGGCCGGCCGGCTCATGTCTCGCGCCGCACCGCACGGATGCGTCCCTTGTCATCCATGGCCACCATCACGAAGCGCGCCTCGGTGACCTTGTGGAGCTCGTCGGAGTTGCGCTCATGGGGTTGGCGGATCCACACCTCGACGTCGATGCGAATGGAGCTGTGGCCGATCTCCACCAAGCGGGTGAAGATGTTCACCATGGAACCGACCCGCACGGGGCAGAGGAAGTCCATGGCCTCGATGGCCACGGTGGCGGTGCGGCCATTGGCCTCCCGGTCGGCGGCCAGCTCGGCGGCCTGATCCATATGGGCGACCAGCCATCCGCCGGCGATATCGCCGTGGAGGTTGGTGTCCTGGCGACTGGCCAGCAGCTTGAGGGTGAGCTCGCCCCGTGGACGGGGGCTGTCATCGAGGTCTGTCATGAAGGTGTCATCATCCTGGCTTGTTATTGGGGGCGAGACCGCGGCCCATGGTAAACCCAGCCCGGTCCGCCCTCCAGCCCTGTCCGGCCAGTCGGGTACGATGGGGTATCATGTGCCGGAGAAGCAACGATCGGTGGAGGCTGAATGGCGGTAATCGACAGGCCCAGGCGAGGGCACAGGCGAGGGCGCTGGTCGGCGCTGCTGCTGGGCGGGCTGCTGAGCCTGATGGCGGCACGGCTGCCGGCGGACGACGTCGTTGGTCCCCTGGGCGCGGTAGGTTCGGATACCCTGGCGGGGCTCATGCTGAGCTGGGGCGAACTGCTGACCGAACGCCACCCGGGCGTTCGCCTGCAACTCCAGGCCAGCGGCTCGGCCAGCGCCCCTGCCGCCCTGGCGGCAGGTACCACGCGCCTGGGCCCCATGTCGCGGCCCATGAACGAGTTCGAACGCGAGGCCTTCATCGAACGCCACGGCTATCCTCCCGTGGAGCTGGAGATTGCCCGCGATGCCCTGGCGGTCATCGTGCATCGCCACAATCCGCTGGCGAGCCTCACCCGGCGGGAGCTGGATGCCATCTTCTCCGAGTCGCGCCGCTGCGGTGCCGAGGAGAGCATCGAGCGCTGGTCGCAGCTGGGAGTCGAGCTGCCGGGCGATCGCATCGTGCTGCATGGGCGCAACGTCGCCTCGGGTACCCACGACCTCTTCCGCCTGCGGGCGCTGTGTGGCGGCAGCTACCGGGTGGATCTCAACGAGCACCCCGGTTCGGCGGCCGTAGTGGCCGCGGTGGCAGCCGAGCCCTCGGCCATCGGCTTCGCCGGCCTCAACCACCTGACCGCCGGCGTCAAGGCGCTGCCACGCCGCGACGCGGCAGGCGAGGCCGCCTCGCCCACGCCGCAGGCGGTCCGCCGCGGCGACTATTCGCTGTCGCGTTCCCTCTATCTCTACCTTAACCTGCCTCCCGGCGGTGCCTTGCCAGGGCCGGAGCATGCCTTCCTCGAGCTGGTATTCTCCCCGCTGGGACAGACAGTGGTGGAGGAGCAGGGCTTCGTCGTCCTGACCGAGGAACGTCTGGCCGAGCAGCGCGAATGGCTGGACTCGCTGCCGCCCGTCGAGTAGCGCTGTCACGTGATTGTCACCACAGTGTCGTAAAGTGGTGCCTTCACTCCTTCTCCAACGCCCATGAGTGGTCATGAAAGATCCTCGTCCTCCCCTCTCCCTGCGTCTGCGACGCCGCCGCGTGCGTGACCGCCTGGCGACCCTGCTGATTACCGCGGGGGGCGTCGGCGTGGTGGTCTCGGTGCTGGCCATCGGGGTGTTCCTGGCCCTGGAGGTGGTGCCGCTGTTCCTGGGGGCCGATGCCCTGAGCACCGGTGAGCTGTGGCGTCCCCAGCCTGTGGAGGGTTTCGCCGAGCCCCAGTATCGCTGGCGGCCCGAACCGCTGGTCGAGGGGGATACCACCCACTTCGGCATGGCGCCGCTCGTCTGGGGCACCCTAAAGGCCGCGCTCTGGGCGCTGCTGTTTGCGGTGCCCCTGGCGCTGGGCGCCGCCATTCATTCGGCGCTCTACATGCCGCGTCGCCTGCGCGCCCGGCTGAAGCCCACCCTGGAGCTGATGGAGGCGCTGCCCGGGGTGGTGATCGGTTTCGTCGCCGGCATGCTGCTGGCGCCCTGGGTGGAGCGTCATCTGGCCGCCGCCCTGCTGCTGCTGGTGATGATGCCCCTCGGGGCACTGCTGGCAGGAGGAGGCAGGGCACTGCTGCCGGTTCCCCTGAGGGAGCGTTTGCCCCTCGGCTGGGCGGGGCTTTGGCTGATGCCCTGGCTGGTGCTGGTAGGAATCGCCACCCTGTGGCTGGCCCCAGTGGCCGAGGCCACGCTGGTCGGCGGCGACCTGCGCGGCTGGCTCGCCACTACCCTGGGCCTCGACTATGTGGCGCGCAATGCCATGGTCGTCGGCCTGGCCATGGGCTTCGCGGTGATTCCCGGCATCTATGCCCTGGCCGAGGATGCCTTGGCCGGAGTGCCCGACAGCCTCGGCGAGGGGGCCCAGGCGCTGGGGGCCACTCGCTGGCAGACGCTATGGAAGGTGCTGCTGCCCGCCGCCGCGCCAGGCATCTTCAGCGCGATCATGATCGGCGCCGGCCGTGCGGTGGGCGAGACCATGATCGTGCTGATGGCGAGCGGTAATACCGCCCTGATGAGCCTCAACCCGCTGGAGGGGTTGCGCTCGCTGTCGGCCACCATCGCCATCGAACTGCCGGAGGCCGCCGTCGGCGGCACCCACTACCGGCTGCTGTTCCTGGCGGCACTGGTGCTGTTCGCCTTCACCTTCCTGGTCAACACCCTGGCCGAGGGGGTGCGCACTCGACTGCGGCGCCGCTACCGGCGGCTGGAGGGCGGTACATGAGGACCCTGTGGCGCCGGCGTGGCGAAGGCCCCTGGCCATGGCTGGCCGCCGGCAGCGTAGCGCTGTCGCTGTTGATGCTGCTGGCACTGCTGTTGCTGCTGGCGATCCGTGGCCTGGGCCACTTCTGGCCTGCCGAAGTGGCCGTGGTGGCTCTCCAGGATGGTCAGCCCTTCGCCGGGGTGGCGGTGCGCGAGGAGCAGATTCCCGGCGAGGAGACGCGTGAGCGGCTCTATTTTACCGGCAACCGCGACCTGGACGGCGATCGCTGGCGCTGGGTCGAGGTGAGTGCCATCGCCGATATCCGCCACCCCGCCGAACTGGTGGTGCTGCAGCGCAGCCGCTGGGGAGAGTTCCACGGCCGGCTGGTGGCTGTCACCGGTGGCGGCGAGCACCACACCGGCGAGGCGGCCTGGCCTGCCCTGCAGGCGCGGCTGTCCGAACTCGACGTCCTGCGCGACGAGCGCGACCGGCTGCGCGACGATGTGGTGGTGCCCCTGGTCCGGCGCCTCGACAACGCCGGGAACCTCGGCGACGCGGATTCCCGTGCGGCGCTGGCCGCGGCCAATGCACGGATCCGCGAGCTCCAGTCGGCCATGGGTGACGACATCCTGATACTGGAGAGTGTCGACGGGCGCCGCATCGAGCAGCCCCTGGACACTGTGCTGCGCGCCTGGCGCCCCAATGCCATGTCGTCGCCGGACAAGCTGGTCGCCTGGGCAGGGGGGGTATGGCGTTTCCTCTCCGAGGGGCCACGTGCCGCCAACAGCGACGGCGGGGTATGGCCGGCAATCTTCGGCACCGTGCTGATGGTGCTGCTGATGTCGCTGGTGGTGACCCCCTTCGGGGTGCTGGCGGGGATCTACCTCAACGAGGTGGCCCACCAGGGGCCTCTCACTCGGCTGGTGCGCATCGGGGTACGCAACCTGGCCGGGGTCCCCTCCATCGTCTATGGGGTGTTCGGGCTCGGGGTGTTCGTCTATGGCATCGGCGGCACCCTGGACGAGTGGTTCTTCGCCGAGTCACTGCCGTCGCCCACCTTCGGCACCGGCGGCCTGCTGTGGGCCTCGCTGACCCTGGCATTGCTGACCCTGCCGGTGGTAATCGTGGCCACCGAGGAGGGGCTGGCCCGGGTACCCGACCATCAACGGGAGGGCGCCCTGGCCCTGGGGGCCACGCGCATGGAGATGCTGACCCGGGTGGTGCTGCCGATGACCGTGCCCGCCATGCTGACCGGGATGATCCTGGCCGTGGCCAGGGCCGCCGGCGAGGTGGCGCCGCTGATGCTGGTGGGCGTGGCCAAGCTCGCTCCCCAGGTGCCGGTGGACGGCGACTTCCCCTTCCTGCATCTTGAGCGCAAGTTCATGCATCTTGGCTACCACATCTATGATGCCGCCTTCCACGGTGATGACGTCCAGGCCGCCATACCGCTGGTCTTCGCCACGGCGTTGCTGCTGGTGCTGGTGATCCTGGTGCTTAACCTGACTGCAATATTCCTGCGTCATCATCTGAGGGCGCGTCATGGGGCACCGTCGCGCTGGTAGCGCGAGCCCCGGGGAGAGACTGTTTCGTGTCCGTTTTCACCTCGTCATCCGCCGCCGGCGGGCCGATCATCGATTTCGCGGCCGCCGAGAGCAGCCTGGAGATCGCTGGCCTGAGCCTCGCCTATGGCGAGAAGCCGGCGCTGCGCGATCTCACGCTGCGTATTCCGCGGCATCGGGTGACGGCCTTCATCGGGCCCTCGGGGTGCGGCAAGTCGACCCTGCTGCGGGCCCTCAACCGGCTCCATGACCTCAACGATGAGGTGGTGCGGAGCGGCGAGATCCGCCTCGAAGGGCAGGATATTCACGCCCCGCAGGTGGATGTGGCGGAGCTGCGGCGCCGGGTGGGCATGGTGTTCCAGGCACCCAATCCCTTCCCCATGTCGATCTACGAGAATGTGGCATTCGGCCTGCGCCTGCAGGGCGGCATGCGCAGGCGCGAGATCGACGACACCGTCGAGTGGGCCCTGCACTCGGCGGCGCTGTGGGAAGAGGTGAAGGATCGCCTGCGCGCCTCGGCATGGACCCTCTCCGGCGGCCAGCAGCAGCGTCTGGTGATCGCCCGGACCCTGGCGGTGCAGCCCGAGGTGCTGCTGCTCGACGAGCCGGCCTCGGCCCTGGATCCGATCTCGACGCTGAAGATCGAGGAACTGATCCGCAACCTGAAGTCGCAGCTCAGCCTGGTGCTGGTCACCCACAACATGCAGCAGGCGGCCCGGGTCTCCGACTACACCGCCTTCCTGCAGCAGGGTGAGCTGGTGGAGTACGGCCCCACTCAGACGTTATTCACCAATCCGCGCCTGCGGCGCACCGAGAACTACATTACCGGGCGCATGATCTGACCGGTCCGGCCCCAAGGAGAGTCCCATGGACATCAGCAGCGATATCCACAGCCAGCATATTTCCCGGCAGTTCAACCAGGAGCTCGAGGAGCTCAAGACCCACCTGATGGCGATGGGGGGGCTGGTCGAGAAGCAGGTTCAGGACGCCGTCACTGCCCTGCTCGAGGGCGATTCTGCGCTGGGCCGCCAGGTGGTCGAGAATGACCGCGCGGTCAACGATATGCAGATCAAGATCGACGCGGAGTGCACCCAGGTGCTGGCGCGCCGCCAGCCCACCGCCTCCGACCTGCGCCTGGTGCTGGCGGTGATCCGTGCCGGCTCCGACCTGGAGCGCATCGGCGACGAGGCGAGCAAGATCGCCCGCAACGCCTGCGAGCTGATCGACGGCGACAACGGCAGCCGCGGCTTCGTCGAGGTGCGCATGATCAGCGAGCATGTGCGGCGCATGGTGCGTGACGCCCTGACCTCCTTTGCCCGCTTCGACACCGAGCTGGCGCTCAAGCTGGTCCACGAGGATGAGCAGGTCGACAACGAGTACCAGAGCGCCATGCGTTCGCTGATGACCTTCATGATGGAGGATGCGCGCTCGATCTCGCCGGTGCTCAGCCTGATGTGGATCCTGCGTGCCCTGGAGCGTATCGGTGACCACGCCAACAACCTGGCCGAGTACGTGGTCTACCTGGTCAAGGGCATGGATATCCGCCACACCGACCCCGAGGACCTCGACGCCGAGGCGATCTCGCGCAGGGATTGACCTCGGGCAGCGATTCATCGTCAATAGCGCAGGCCATCGCCACAGGGTGATGGCCTGCTTTCATTGGTCGTCGCTCTCGCAAGGAACTGCAATGCTTGATGCCTTCACGGCCCTGGCCCGTGGTACCCGTCTGGTCTACGGGGCCGGCCTGCGCCGCTACGTATTTGCTCCCATCGCCGTGAACCTGCTGGTCTATGTCGCCATGCTGTGGTTCGTGCTGGCCAACTTCGGCAGCTGGCTGGACCACTGGATGGCCATGGTGCCCGGCTGGCTCGCCTGGCTGGAGTGGCTGATCTGGCCACTGTTCGTACTCAGCCTGGTGCTGGCGGTGTTCTTCACCTTCACCCTGGTGACCCATATCATCGCCGCGCCCTTCTACGGTTTCCTGGCCGAGAAGGTGGAGATCGCCGCCACCGGCCGGGCGCCCCTCGACGACCGTGGCCTGGCCAAGACCGCGGTGGATGCCCTGGGCCGCGAGATGGTCAAGCTCGCCTACATCCTGCCGCGCATGGCGGTACTGTTCGTGATCAGCTGGATCCCGGTGGTCAACCTGGCAGCACCGCTGCTGTGGGCGCTGTTCTCGGCCTGGATGATGGCGATCACCTACCTCGATTACCCCATGGACAACAACAAGGTGAGCTTCGCCGACATGCGGCGCCGCCTGAAGTCTCGCTGGTGGCCGACGCTGAGCTACGGTGGCGGGGTCACCCTGATCACCTGGATCCCGCTGGCCAACCTCTTCCTGCTGCCCGGGGCGGTGGCTGCTGGAGTGCTGATGTGGGATGGCCACTACCGGAACCTGCCGGCGCGCCGCGGCTGAGGCGTCAGCCGGCGTGGGTGCCGGTTGCCAGCCGGGTGGCGGGGAAGACGCAGCGGAAGGTGGCTCCCTGGTGGGGTCGGGAGTCGATCTCCAGATGGGCGTCGTGGCGCAGCAGCACATGCTTGACGATGGCCAGGCCCAGGCCGGTACCTCCGGTCGCCGCGCTGCGCCCCTTGTCGACCCGGTAGAAGCGCTCGGTAAGGCGCGGGATATGCACCGGATCGATGCCCTCGCCGTCATCGATCACCTCCAGGCAGGAGCCGTGGTCGGGGCCTGGGCGCCAGCTCAGGGTGATATGGCTGCCCTCAGCGGTATAGCGCACGGCGTTGAAGGCCAGGTTGGAGAGGGCGCTGCGGACCTCCTGTTCGCTGCCCGTCAGGGCCCGCGGCTCCTTGAGCTCCACCGTGATGACATGGCGCCCGCCGGAGAGCGCCTCGGCGTCGCGTCTGACGCTCTCCAGCAGTGCGGCCATGTCCAGTGGCACATGGTCGGCGCCGCCGCGGTCGATCTCCAGTCGCGACAGCAGCAGCAGGTCCTCGACCAGGTTCTGCATGCGGGTGGTCTGCTCCTGCATGCTGGCGAGGCCGCGGCCCAGGCGGGGGGGGAGCAGCTCGGCCTGGTCGGCATAGGTCTCCAGGTAGCCGGCGAGCACCGTGAGCGGCGTGCGCAGCTCATGGGAGACGTTGGCCACGAAGTCGCGGCGCATCTCCTCCAGGCGGTGCAGGCGGGTGATATCGCGGGCCATCAGCAGGCGCTCGTCGTCACCGTAGAGGGTGATCTGGAACTGCAGGATCATGCGCTCGTCGATGGGCGAGGGCAGGGTCAGCGGTTCGCGGTAGTCGCGACGGTGGAAGTAGTCGACGAAGCGTGGGTCGCGCAGCAGGTTGGTGATGTGGTGACCGCGATCCAGCGCCGCCTTCAGCCCCAGCATCTGCTCCGCAGCGCTGTTCCACCACTCCATGTCGCCATGGCGGTCGAGCATCACCACGCTGTCGCGCATCGCCTCGGAGGACTCCTGGATACGCCGCAGGGTGCTGAGCAGCCGCCCCTGGGTGATGCGCTGGCCCTTCTGATAGCGGTAGAGGCGGTCCATCAGGTCGCCCCACAGCCCCGCGGCCGAGGGCGGCTCCGCCTGGGTGTCATGGGTCAGCCAATGGTGAAGGCTGCGCAACTGATGGAGGTGGTAGGCGAGGCACAGCGCGAGGCCCAGGGACAGTCCGGCGCCCGGTGCGCCCAGCGGCCAGCCGATCGCCAGGCCCAGGCCAGCCAGCAGAAGAAGACGCCACAGCTCGCGCTTCCAGAGCCTCACATCAGGCCTTGGCGGAGAACCGGTAGCCGGTGCCGCGCACCGTCTGTACCAGATGCTGGTGGCGCTCGCCCAGCGCCTTGCGCAGGCGGCGGATATGCACGTCGACGGTACGCTCCTCGACGTAGACGTTACCGCCCCACACCTGGTCCAGCAGCTGGCTGCGGGTGTAGGCGCGCTCCTGGTGGGTCATGAAGAACTGCAACAGGCGGTACTCGGTGGGACCCATCTCGAGCCCCTGGCCGTCGGCGCTGACCCGATGGCTGACCGGGTCGAGCAGCAGTCCCTCCACCTCCACCGGATCCTCGACGCCGCGCGGTGTGGCGCGGCGCAGCACGGCCTTGAGGCGCGCCACCAGCTCGCGGGGCGAGAAGGGCTTGGTGATGTAGTCATCGGCGCCGGACTCGAGCCCCTGGATCTTGTTGTCCTCCTCGCCCTTGGCGGTGAGCATGATGATCGGCAGCTCGGCGGTGGTCTCCTCGCGCTTGAGGCGCCTCGCCAGCTCGATGCCGCTGGTGCCGGGCATCATCCAGTCGAGCAGCAGCAGGTCGGGCTGGTGGTCCACCACCATGGCGTGGGCGGTCTGGGCGTTGTCCGCCTCGAGCACACGATAGTCGGCCATCTCCAGCGCCATCGCGATCATCTCGCGGATCGGCGCTTCATCGTCGACAATCAGTACGGTCTTGGCGGTCATCCTGAAGCCTCGGGTCAATGACGGGTCGATGTCGATTGCACCACGCCATTATGACACTGGAGTGACAGCACTGCCCTACTGGATGCCCGGCCACAGGCTCAGGGCGATGCCGGCGAACACCAGCAGCCCCGACCAGTAGTTGTTGAGGAAGGCCCGGAAGCAGGGCTCGCGTTCGCGTTCGCGGATCAGCCAGTGCTGCCAGGCGAAGGTGGCGGCCATGGCCGCCAGGCCCAGCCAGAAGAAACCGCCCAGGTCGAGCCGTGCCCCGGCCCAGGCCAGAAGCGCCAGCGTCACCAGCTGCAGCAGGCCGATCATGAAGCGGTCGGCGCCGCCGAACAGCACCGCGGTGGACTTGATGCCGATCTTCAGGTCGTCGTCGCGGTCGACCATGGCGTACTGGGTGTCGTAGGCCACGGTCCATACCACATTGGCGGCGAACAGCAGCCACGCCTCGAAGGGCACCTGGCCGAGCACCGCGCCGAAGGCCATGGGGATCGCCCAGGAGAAGGCGGCCCCCAGGAAGAGCTGGGGCAGGTGGGTGTAGCGCTTCATGAAGGGGTAGATGAAGGCCAGGATCAGGCCGCCGATCGACAGCAGGACCGTGAACAGGTTGGTGAACAGCACCACCACGAAGGCCGCGAGCACCAGCAGCAGGAACAGCGCCTGGGCCTCGCCTTCGCTGATGCGGCCGGTGGCCAGGGGGCGATCCAGGGTCCGCTTGACGTGGCCGTCGAAGTGGCGGTCGGCGTAGTCGTTGACCACGCAGCCGGCGGCGCGCATCAGGTAGACGCCGGCGACGAAGATCAGCAGCAGGTGGCGCTCCGGCAGGCCCTCGGCGGCTACCCACAGCGCCCACAGGGTGGGCCACATCAGCAGCCAGGTGCCGATGGGGCGGTCGAGGCGCATCAGGCGCAGGAAGTCGGGGATCCGGGCCAGGCCCGTGGGGCGCATCAGGGAGCGGTCCATCTCTACCTCGCGGTGGGTTGTGGAGTGGGGGGATGCGCTGACGGGGCTGTTCCGGTGATACGCCTTCGAGGAGGCGCTGTGAACCCTTCCCTGGGCGCTACCGACGCCTTCCCTGGCGTAGGACCTCCTCTTCGGCGTATCCCCGGCGCCCCTGGGCATCGGGAATCCCAGAGCCTAGCGCGAAGGCAGGCCGAGGTCATCCGCCATGGCGTCGAGGAACCATTCCTGCACCAGCACGCGGAAGTCGCCGTGGCGAAACACCGAGCGGCGTCCCCAGGGCCCGCGGTCCGGGTGGAAGCCGGCAGGGGCGCGGGTCACCTCGATCTCTCCGCGCTCGAGGTCCGGCTGGCGGAACAGCCAGCTGCCCAGGGAGCGTTCGCCGAGATGCTCCAGGTCATGGGCGGGCAGCCCCTCAAGGGGGGCCACCGAACGCGCCACCACCCAGGGTGATTCGCCCAGGCACAGCGCGACCTCGCGCAGCCAGGCCTGGCGTCCCGGTGGCAGGGCGAGGGCCTGGGCCTCGTCGCGCCGCGGGGTTCCGGTACGCTGGTCGAGCAGCTGGACCTGGAAGGGGCGCGGCCGACCGGCCTCGGTGAGTCGCAGGGTCAGAGAATCCCGGGAGCCGACCCAGCGCCGCCAGGCGGGGCTCATGGAGGGCCGCGCCGCGGCCAGCGGCAGCCAGCGCACCGGACCGGGCAGGGCGTGACGTGAGGAATCGGGCACCACGGGCTCCGTGTCCATCCTTGGGGCCGGGTAGTGTACCATGCGCCACCATCCCCCTTCCTCGACGAGGAGACCCATGAGCGCCCCCTTGACCATCCTCGGCAGCGGCATGGCGGGCCTCGGCCTGTTGCGCCAGCTGCGCGCCCTTGACACCGAGCGACCGGTGACCCTGATCACCGCCGACAGCGGCGACGACTACTCCAAGCCGCTGCTCTCCACCGGCTTCGCCAAGGGGCTGCCGCCCGAGCGGCTGGCCGCCCGCAGCGCCCTGGCGATCGCCGAGTCTCTGAACGCGGTGGTGCGCACCCATACCCGGGTCGAGGCCATCGATACCCGGGCCCATACCCTGCGCATCGGCGAGGAGCGGCTGGACTACGGGGAGTTGGTGCTGGCCACCGGGGCGGCACCGGTCGCCCCCTTCGACGTGCCCGAGGCCCTGGCCGGACGGGTGATGACGGTCAACGACCTGGACGATTATCGCGCCTTCCACGCCGCAGTGAGCGACCTGGGCCGGCCGGCCCGGGTGGCCATCGTCGGTGCCGGCCTGGTGGGCTGCGAGTTCGCCAACGACCTGCTGGCCGGCGGCCATCGGGTGAGTCTGGTGGCACCGGAGGCCGCGCCGCTGCCGCGCCTGCTTCCCGAGCCGCTGGGGCGAGCGCTGGGCGAGGCCTTCCGGGACGCCGGCATGGGCCTGCACCTGGGCGCGGGGGTCGTGGGACTCCAGGCCGAGGGCGGCGATGCGCTGGTATGTCTCGAGGACGGCACTGCCGTGGTGGCCGACCTGATCCTGTTGGCCACCGGCCTGTCGCCCCGCACGGCGCTGGCCGAGGCGGCGGGCCTCGCGGTCAGCGCCGCGGGAATCCACACCGATCGGACCCTGGCTACCTCGGCGCCGGATGTCTATGCGCTGGGAGATGTGGCCTGCGTCGAGGGGGTCAACGCCATGTACGTGCAGCCGCTCCAGGCCTCCGCTCGGGCCCTGGCCCGCACCCTGACCGGCACACCCACCCCGGTGCGCTACGGCGCCTGGCCGGTGCTGGTCAAGACGCCGCTGCTGCCGGTGGTGGCGCTGCCGCCCATGCGTGCCCCGGCACGCTGGCGGATCGAGGGGGAGGCGGGGGATCTCACTGCCCTGGCCGAGGCCGAGGACGGACGTTTGATCGGATTTGCGTTGACAGGCGCCTGCGTGCGTCGGAAAGTCGAACTGGCGCGGGCTGCGCCGGCGTTGCTAGGCTAGACCGGCGATGGCGACCCGTGGCGGTCGCCGCAGCGTACCTTTCGACGCCGTTCGCCCGTCGCCCGGTGACGTCACCGGGTGAACGGCGAGCGCCGTCTGCCATGACAACAACATCCCGTGCGATGCGCCGGGATCCAGTGCCACACCAGGAGGGTTGTATGCGTAAGCCAGAACTCGCGGCGGCGATTGCCGAGCGTGCCGACCTGTCGAAGGACAAGGCGAGCCAGGTCCTCAATGTCATCCTCGACGAGATCACCGGGAGTGTCTCCCAGGGACAGGATGTCTCGCTGATCGGCTTCGGCACCTTTGCCGTGCGCGAGCGCGCCGCGCGCACCGGCAAGAACCCCCAGACCGGCCAGCCGCTGACCATTCCGGCCAGCAAGACGGTAGCCTTCAAGCCGGGCAAGGGGCTCAAGGACGCCGTGGCCAAGTAACTCCGGGAAGGTAACCCCGGGACGCCTGGCCAGGTTCCGGCGCCAGGCGTCTTCGTTTCCACCCTCCAGGGATCCGGTGGTGATGACATGAAGTTGAAACTGATGCTCTGGGTGCTGGGCTGGCTGCTCACCCGCGCCCTGCGTCGCAAGCCCCGCTTCCGCGAGCTGCTCGGCGAGATGCGCGGCCTCGACTGGGGGGTGGCCACCGAGGACCTCTCCATCGCGCGCCACTATCGCATGTCACCCCGCGGCATCGAGCATGGCCGCGGCCTGCCCGTGGACCTCGACCTGGAGCTGCGCTTCGAGGACGCGGCCACCGCGCTCGAGGTGCTGCGCAAGCCGACCCAGCAGGTCTTCCTCGACGGCATGATGGATGGGCGCGTGCGCCTGGTCGGCGACGCCGCCGATCTCCAGCGTCTGCAGAAGCTGCTGCGCCACCTCTGACCGCGGGAGATCTGTGCCCGCCATGTCCCCCTCCCTGGTCCTGCGCCGCTTCTGGACCCTCGAGCCCGCCGCTTACAGCCTGCGGGTCTTCATCGCCCTGGCCGGTATCACGCTGCTGTGCTGGTGGCGCGGCGACATGGCCAGCCTGATTCCGCTGTTCCTGGGTGCCATCGCCAGTGCCCTGGCCGAGACCGATGATGAGTGGTCCGGCCGGCTTGCCGCCCTGCTGGTCACCCTGGTCTGCTTTGCGCTGGCCTCCCTGGCGATGGAACTGCTCTTTACACACCCCTGGCCCCTGGTGGTGACCCTGGGCCTGGCGGCCTTTGGCATGACCATGCTCGGCGCGGTCAGCCAGCGCTACGCGACCATCGCCAATGCCACCCTGATCCTGACCATCTACACCCTGATCAGCCTCGAGCAGCGCGGCAGCCCGGCGCTGGGCGAACTGTGGCGTGAGCCGGCGCTGCTGGTGGCGGGTGCCGCCTGGTATGGCGCGATCTCCGTGGCGTGGTGTTCGCTCTTCTCGCGTCAGCCGCTGCAGCTGGCCATGGCGAGGGTCTACCGCGAGCTGGCCCGCTACCTCGGACTCAAGGCAGCGCTCTTCGAGCCGTTGCGCGGGCTGGATGTGGAGGGTCGGCGCCTGGCGCTGGCGCGCCAGAACGGCCGGGTGGTGGAGGCCCTCAACGACGCCAAGGAGCGCCTCTTTCGTCGCCTGGAGGGGCAGCGCGCCTCGCCGCGGTTGGCGCGCTACCTGCGTCTCTACTTCATCGCCCAGGATATCCACGAGCGGGCCAGTTCCTCCCACTCCCCCTATGCCGAGCTGGCCGAGGCCTTCTTCCATCACGACGTGCTGTTCCGCGTCCAGCGGGTGCTCCAGGCTCAGGGCGAGGCGTGCCGGACCCTGGCCCGGGGCCTGCTGCTCAAGCGCTCCTTCGACCTGGCCCCCAGCGAGCAGGCGCTGGTCGACCTGGAGGCCTCCCTGGTGCACCTGCGGGGGACGATATCCGACGAGAGCCAGCCGCTGCTGCCCCCCCTGGGGGCCGTGGCCGATAATCTGGGGACCCTGGAGCGAGCCCTGGCCGGGGCGCGCCATCCGGAGCTCGGCGAGGGGGACGATGATGCGCTCCATGACCGCACCCCCCGGGGCCTGGGTGACGTGATCGAACGCCTTCAGGCCCAGCTGACCCCACGTTCGCCGGTCTTCCGTCACGCCGTGCGCCTGGCCGCCACCCTGGTCGCTGGCTATGCGGTCCTGCACCTGATCCATCCCACCCAGGGCTACTGGATCTTGCTGACCAGCCTGTTCGTCTGCCGGCCCAGCTTCGGCGCCACTCGGCGCTTCCTGTGGCAGCGCATCCTGGGCACGGTGCTGGGGCTGGTGGTGGGCTGGGCGCTGATCAGCCTGTTCCCGTCGCCGGCGCTCCAGGCGGGGATCGCGGTGGTCGCCGGGGTCGCCTTCTTCGCCCTGCGCGGGCGCCACTACACCCTGGCCACGGGGGCGATCACCCTGATGGTACTGAGCTGCTTCAACCAGGTGGGGGATGGTTTCGGGCTGATCTGGCCGCGTCTCCTGGACACCCTGCTGGGCGCCGGCATCGCCGGGCTTGCCGTGCTGACGATCCTGCCCGACTGGCAGGGCAGGCGGCTGCATCGTCAGGCGGCCGCCACCCTGGCGGCAGGGCGCGACTATCTGGCGGCGCTGGTCGAGCAGTATGCCAGCGGCAAGCGCGACGACCTGGCCTATCGCCTGGCCCGCCGCAATGCCCACAACGCCGATGCGGAGCTCGCCGCGATGCTGGCCAATGTGCAGCAGGAGCCGGGCCCCTTCCGCCGCGACGTCGACCGCGGGCTGCCCTTCCAGCTCCACGCCCACACCCTGCTCAACTATCTTTCCGCGCTGGGCGCCCATCGCGGCGAGAGTCGCGGGGTGACACCGGCGGAGAGTGCGCTGGCCGAGGCGGTCCTCGCCGAACTGGACGGCTTGGCCCGGGCGCTGGAGCGGCGGGAACCGATCGATCCGCATGCCTCCCTGGAGGTGACCGAGGCGGCGCCGGACTCTCTGCTGGGGGCTCAGCTTGAGCTGATCGGTCATCAGCTGGTGCCGCTGCGGGAAGCCTCGGCAAGGCTGATCGAGGATCAGCCTTGACCAGGATCGCGATCTTGCGGGCTTGCGGCCGTCACACCTGTCCGTAGCGGCCGGCCTCTTCGCCCAGCCAGCGGCGAATCAGTGGCTGGCTGGCCTCGGGGTGGGTGGCCATCAGTGCCTCGGCCAGGGGGGCGACGCGGTCCAGCAGGTCGGCGTCGCGTTCCAGGTCGGCGATCTTCATCTGGGCAAGGCCCGTCTGGCGGGTGCCCAGAACTTCTCCGGGGCCGCGCAGCTCCAGGTCCTTCTCGGCGATGCGAAAGCCGTCGGTGGTCTCGCGCATCACCGCCAGGCGCTCCTTGGAGTGGGCGGAGAGCGGCGGGTGGTAGAGCAGCACGCAGAAGCTGTTGGTGGCGCCGCGCCCTACCCGCCCGCGCAACTGGTGCAGCTGGGAGAGCCCCAGCCGCTCGGGGTTCTCGATGATCATCAGGCTGGCGTTGGGCACGTCGACCCCCACCTCGATCACCGTGGTGGCCACCAGCAGGTCCAGCTCCCCGGCCTTGAAGGCATCCATCACCTCCGCCTTCTCGGCGGCCTTCATGCGCCCGTGGACCAGGCCGATGGCGAGTTCCGGCAGTGCCTCGGTGAGTTCGTCCCGGGTCGCCTCGGCGGCCTGGCACTCCAGCACCTCGGACTCCTCGATCAGGGTGCAGACCCAGTAGGCCTGGCGTCCCTCGGTGCAGGCGTGGCGGATGCGCTCGACCACCTCGGGACGCCGCTCGTCGGGCATCGCCACGGTCTTCACCGGGGTGCGGCCGGGGGGCAGTTCGTCGATCACCGAGACATCCAGGTCGGCGTAGGCGCTCATCGCCAGGGTGCGCGGGATGGGGGTGGCGGTCATCACCAGCTGGTGGGGCGTGAGGCCGCCGGCCTCGCCCTTCTCCCGCAGCGCCAAACGCTGGTGGACCCCGAAGCGATGCTGCTCGTCGACGATCGCCAGTCCCAGGCGCTGGAAGTGCACGTCGCCCTGGAAGAGCGCGTGGGTGCCCACCACCATGCGCGCGCGGCCGTCCTGTATCGCCGCCTTGGTGTCCAGGCGCGCCTTGCCCTTGAGCTTGCCGGCCAGCCAGGCGACCTCTATGCCCAGCGGGGCGAACCAGGCCCGGAAGGCGCGGTAGTGCTGCTCGGCGAGTATCTCGGTGGGGGCCATCATGGCCGCCTGGCAGTCGCCGGCGATGGCGGAGAGTGCCGCCATGGCGGCCACCACCGTCTTGCCGGAGCCCACGTCGCCCTGCACCAGGCGCAGCATGGGTACTTCCCGAGCCAGGTCGGCGGCGATCTCGTCGAGCACTCGGCGCTGGGCGGCGGTCAGCGAGAAGGGCAGCTGGGTCAGGAAGCGCGCCTGCAGGCCACGCCCCGAGGGCAGGGCCGGGGCACCATCCTGCTGGATCTGCAGGCGTACCGCCTGCAGGCTGAGGCGGTGGGCGAGCAGCTCCTCCAGCGCCAGGCGGCGGGTGGCCGGGTGGCGGCCACTCGCCAGCTGCTCGGGGTCGATCTCCGGCGGCGGCTGGTGGAGCACGTGCAGGCAGCGGTGCAGCTCGGGCAGCCGGAAGCGTTGGCGCAGGTCCTCGGTGATCCAGTCGGGCAGCGCCTCGGGCGCAGCGTCTAGGCGCGCCAGGGCCTGCTCGATCAGTGCCCGCAGGCGGGTCTGGTGCAGCCCCTCGGTGGCGGGGTAGATCGGGGTGAGGTGGTCTTCCACCGGCGGGGCATCGGCCTTGAGCAGGCGATACTCGGGGTGGTAGATCTCGAGCCCGGTGGCGCCGGCGCGGGCCTCGCCGAAGCCGCGTACCCAGCCGCCGGGCTGGAACTGCTGCTGCTGGGCCGGCGAGAAGTGGAAGAAGCGCAGGCTGAGCAGGCCGCTGCCGTCGCGCAGGCGCACCAGCAGGCTGCGGCGGCGGCCGCGCACCACCTCGGCGGCCACCACCTCGCCCTCCACCACCGCCTCGTGGCCGGCGCGCAGGGTGCCGATGGGGGTGATGCGGGTGCGATCCTGGTAGCGCAGCGGCAGGTGGAAGAGCAGGTCGGCCACGCTGTCGATGCGCAGCCGGGAGAGTTTCTGGGCCAGCGCCTCGCCGACGCCCTTGAGCGAGGTGACCGGCGCGTCGAGAGCCGTCTGGTCGGCGCTCATGCCGAGGCGGGGTCGGCCTGGCGGCAGCGAGCGACGGCGTCGGTGATGGCGTCGATCGCCTTGGGCCGCGGGAAGCTGGCGCGCCAGGCGATGGCCACGGTGCGCGTCGGGGCGGGGGCCGCGAAGGGTACGCTGGCGAGCAGGCCACTCTCGTAGTGGACGGTGCCGATGGCCGAGTGCGGCAGCACGGTGATACCGAGCTTGGAGGCCACCATATGGCGGATGGTCTCCAGCGAGCCGCCTTCGGCGGTCAGGGTGTTGTGGGGGCTGTTGAGCTTCTGGCTGATCGCCGGACAGGCCTCGAGGATCTGGTCTCGGAAGCAGTGGCCCTCGCCGAGCAGCAGCAGGCGCTCCTGGAGCAGCTCCTCCTTGTACACGCAGTCGCGGCCGGCCCAGGCGTGGTCCGCCGGTACCAGCACCTCGAACTCCTCCTCGTAGAGGGCCTTGGTAAGCACGTCGGTCTCGGTGAAGGGCAGGGCGACGATGATGGCGTCCAGCTCGCCGCTGCGCAGCTTGCGGCGCAGGTTGCCGGTGAAGCCCTCCTCGATATAGAGCGGCATCTGCGGGGCACTGCGCGCCAGCTCCGGCACCAGGTGGGGGAAGAGGTAGGGGCCGATGGTGTAGATGGCGCCGATGCGCAGGGGGCTCGCCAGCTGGTCGCGCCCCGCCGTGGCCAGCTCCTTGATCACGCTGGTCTGCTCCAGTACCCGCTGGGCCTGCTCGACGATCTTCTCGCCCAGCGGCGTGACCTGGACCGTGGACTTGGAACGCTCGAAGAGCGGCACGCCGAGCTCCTCCTCGAGCTTCTTCACCGCCACCGAGAGGGTCGGCTGGGAGACGAAGCAGCGTTCGGCGGCACGACCAAAGTGGCGTTCCTGTGCCAGTGTCACGATGTAGCGGAGTTCTGTTAGAGTCATCTGGGTTGCCTGGACGGCATCCTCGTGGATTTCCAATAGGGACTTTTTATCAGGGGGCGAGGCAAAGGTGAAGACAACCACACTGATTCTGGGCTGCGGTGATATCGGCACGGCACTTGGTCAACGCCTCCAGGCGCAAGGCCAGCGCGTGATCGGGGTCCGCCGCAGGGCCGAGTCGCTCAGGGATACGGGCCTGGAGGCGGTCTCCGCCGACTTCACCGACCCGGACAGCCTGGCCGCGCTGCCTGACGCCGATATCCTGGTCTATGTGGCCAGCGCGGATCGCTTCGAGGAGGCCGCCTATCGTGCCGCTTACCCCGAGGGGCTGGCGGCCGCCCTGGCCGAGTTCGGCGCGCGCAAGAAGGCGCCGCGGCATGTCTTCTTCGTCTCCTCCACCAGCGTTTATGCCCAGCGCGACGGCGAGACGGTGGACGAGGCGAGCCCCACCGAGCCCACCGGCTTCTCGGGCCAGCTGATGTGCGAGGCCGAACGGGCGCTGCTCGACCACGCCCTGCCCGGCAGCGTGGTGCGCTTCTCGGGGATCTATGGCCCCGGCCGCGACCGCCTGATCCGTCAGGTGGGTGAGGGGCGCATCGCCCCGCCGAGCCCCGCCATGTACACCAACCGCATCCATCGCGACGACTGCGCCGGGGTGCTCGCCCACCTGATCGGCCGGATGCTGGAGGGCGAGAGCTTAGAGGAGCTCTATCTGGCCACCGACTGCGAGCCCGCGCCCCTCCACGACGTCATGGCCTGGCTGGCCAGGCAGTTGAAGGTCGAGGCCACGGAGACCATCCAGTCGCCGCTGCGCCGCCGCGCCAGCAAGCGCTGCAGCAACGCCCGGCTGCTGGAGAGCGGCTACCAGTTCCGCTATCCCAGCTTTCGCGAGGGGTATGCGCAGGTGCTGCGGGAGGGCGGCTTCCTGCCGGAGAAGGCCTGACCCGCACAGGGCCGGCCACTCAGTTCCGGCCGCTCAGGCCGAGCGCGCCAGCACCTCGTAGCGGGGCCCGTCCTGCAGGGTGAAAGAGCGCAGCAGCGTCAGGCGCCGCCAGCGCCAGGTGAGCTCGACCGGTGCTAGCGCCTCGACCGACAGCTGACGGGCACGGCGCAGCAGGGTGACGTGGGGCACGAAGCGCGTCGGCCGCCCCGCATGGCCGAGGGCCTCCAGTCCGTCCCACAGTCGCGCCTGCAGTGCGCCGAGTGCCGGGTCGGGCGTGCTTCCGCCGACCCAGACGATGCCCGGCCGGCGGAAGGTTCCCCAGCGATCCAGACGCCATTCACCGCCTTCGTGCGACTCGCCCTGCAGCCACTCGATCAGTGCCTCGGCCCGTGCGGTCTCCACCTCACCTAGGAAGGCCAGGGTCAGGTGCAGGCTCTCGTCCGGCACTCGCCGCCCGCCGCACTGCGCCTGGGCGAGGTCGGCCAGCGCCCCCAACCGCGCGCGCAGCGCGGGCGGGGGCTCCAGAGCCAGAAATAGTCGCACGGCTCGGTCAGTCGCCGATGACCATTACCCCTTCGGCCTCGAACTGTGCGCCCTTGGGCAGCGCCTTTACGCCGATGGCGGCGCGTGCCGGATAGGGCTTCTCGAAGAACTCCTCCATCATGGCGTTGACCACGGCGAACTGGCCCAGGTCGACCAGGTAGAGGTTCAGCTTGACGATGTCCTGCAGGGAGCCGGCGGCCTCCTCGCAGACGCTACGCAGGTTGGTGAAGACCTGGCGGGCCTGGGCCTCGAAGTCGTCGGAGACCAGCTCCATGGTGGCCGGGTCCAGGGGGATCTGACCGGAGAGGTAGACGGTGTTGCCGGCCTTGATGGCCTGGGAGTAGGGGCCGATGGCGGCGGGTGCCTTCTCGGTGTTGATCACGGCCTTGTTGCTCATGGTGTCGCTCCGTTGTGGTTCTGTTCAGCAAGGAAACGGCCCGGTGCCCCCCGGCGGGGGCGACCGGACCGGTGGGGGAAGTGTCAGTTGCCCAGGCGGCTGATGCGCTCGACGTGGGAGAGGTTGCGCAGCCGCTTGATGATGCGCGCCAGGTGGACGCGGTCGCGTACCGCCAGGGTCAGGTTGACCGTGGCCAGGTGGGCGTCGCGCTCCTCGATGCCGATACGTTCGATATTGGCATCGGCATCGGTGACCACCCCGGCGAGTTCGGCCACCAGGCCACGGCGGCTCTCCACCTCGAGGCGCAGCGCCACCGGGAAGTCCTCGTCGATGTTCTCCGCCCATTCCAGCGGGAACAGCTTCTCGGGGTCGTCCTTCAGTTCGCCTAGGTTACGGCACTCGGCTCGGTGCACCACGATCCCCTTGCCCACCGAGAGGTGGCCCACCACCGGGTCGCCTGGCAGGGGGTGACAGCAGCGGGCGAACTTGATGACCATGCCTTCGGCGCCGCTGATCACGATGGGGCCATGCTGGCGGCTGCCCGGGAGGTTGGAGCGAACCGTCGCCTCGCCGTGTTGCAGGTCCATCAGACGCCGGGCGATCACGTGGGCGACTCGCGAGCCGAGGCCGATGGACTCGAGCAGGGCATCCTCGTTCTTCAGGCCCAACTCGTCGAGCAGGCCGGGAAGCAGCCCGTCGGGCAGCTCCTCCAGGCTGGTCTCGAACCCCCCGAGGGCCTTGTTGAGCAGTCGTCGGCCGAGCTGGACCGCCTCGGTGTGCTGCTGGTGCTTCAAGGCATGGCGGATCGCCGATCGCGCCTTGGCGGTGGCCACGAAGTTGAGCCAGGAGAGGTTGGGGCGCGCCCCGGGGGCGGTGATGATCTCCAGGGTCTGGCCGCTCTCCAGGCGGGTCGAGAGGGGAGCCAGGTGGCGGTCGATGCGGCAGGCGATGGTGCTGTTGCCGATATCGGTGTGTACGCTGTAGGCGAAGTCGATCACCGTGGCGCCCTGGGGCAGTTCCATGATGTCGCCCTTGGGGGTGAACACGTAGATATCGTCGGGGAACAGGTCGTTCTTGACGTGCTCGATGAACTCCAGCGAGTCCCCGGCGTGGCGCTGCATCTCCAGTAGCCCCTTGATCCAGGAGCGCGCCCGGGCGCGGCTACCCTCGGCGATGGGGTGGTCGGTCTGCCCCGCCTTGTAGAGCCAGTGGGCGGCGATGCCGTTGTTGGCCATGGCCTCCATTTCACGGGTACGGATCTGCACCTCGATGGGCATGCCGCCGGGACCGAACAGGGTGGTGTGCAGGCTCTGGTAGCCGTTGGCCTTGGGGATGGCGATATAGTCCTTGAAGCGTCCGGGCACCGGCTTGTAGAGGTTGTGCACCATGCCGAGGATGCGATAGCAGCTGTCGACATCCTCGGTGAGGATGCGAAAGCCGAAGACGTCCATGATCTCGTTGAACGACTTGCGCTGGTCGCGCATCTTCCGGTAGATCGACAGCAGGTGCTTCTGGCGCCCCACCACGGTGCTGGGCAGCCCCTCGTCGTCCAGGCTGCGCTGCAGGTTGTTCTGGATCTGGCGGATCGTCGAGCGACGGTGGCCCCGGGCGCTGGAGACGGCGCGCTTGATGCGCTCGGCCCGCATCGGGTGGAGGGCGTGGAAGGAGAGGTCCTCCAGCTCCACGCGGATGGTGTTGATGCCCAGCCGGCTGGCAATGCGGGCGTAGATCTCCAGGGTCTCGCGGGCGATGCGGCGCTTCTTCTCGGGACGCAGGGCGCCCAGGGTGCGCATGTTGTGCAGGCGATCGGCGAGCTTGACGATGATTACCCGGATGTCCCGGGACATCGCCATCACCATCTTCTGGAAGTTCTCCGCCTGGGCCACCGCCTTGTCCTCGAAGGCGATCTGGGTCAGCTTGGAGACGCCATCAACCAGCTCTGCCACCGGGGCGCCGAACTGACGGGCCAGGGCTTCCTTGCCGACGCCGGTATCCTCGATGACGTCATGCAGCATGGCCGCCATCAGACTCTGATGGTCCATATGCATGTTGGCGAGGATGTTGGCGACGGCCAGGGGATGGGTGACGTAGGCTTCGCCGGAGCGCCGGCGCTGGCCGTCGTGGGCCTGCTCGGCGTAATAGAAGGCGCGCTTGACCTGCTGGATCTCGCCCTGGGGTAGGTAGCCGCCGAGACGGTCGGCCAGGTCATCGATGGTGAACATGCGGCGCGCCCTGACTCCTGCGTGAGTGTCCGGAAGGGGAAGACGGCGCCCGGGCGCCGTCATGGATCACTCCTCGGTGAAGCTGCCGTACTGGGGCTGCGGCGGACGCACCAGGGCCTCGACGGGCTCGTCGAGCACGCTGGCGTCGACCAGGCCGGCGGCGATCTCGCGCAGGGCCATGACGGTGGGCTTGTCGTTCTCCCACGGCAGCATGGCGTCGCGGGAGCCGCGAGCCAGCTGGCGGGCGCGGTGAGTGGAGATCATCACCAACTTGAAGCGGTTTTCGACATTTTCCAGACAATCTTCGACTGTGACTCGCGCCATGGGTGCCTTCCTGAAGAGCTGACGGGACCCCGGCGTCGGACACGCGGTGGGTGCGTGGACGGGAGTCCGTTATGGATAGACCCGATAGGTTACTCGACGCCCGGCAGCGCTGACAAGCGCCACGGTGCGGGGGCTGGGGCTTATTCGGGCGTATGTATTCGAGGCTGTTCCGGCGCCAGGCCCCAGCGCCTCTCGCGATCCGTAACAGTCAGAATGCCTAGGCGAGCAGTGCCTGGAGCAGGGCGGCGTGGCTGGTGCCGGCGCGCTCGCGGGTCAGGCGGCATGACACCACCAGGGCGCGCAACTCGTCCAGGGCGGTGGTGAAGTCGTCATTGATCACCAGGTAGTCATACTCGTCGTGGTGGGCCATCTCGCTCACCGCGTCGCGCATGCGCCGCTCGATCACCGCGTGTTCGTCGGTGCCGCGGCCGGAGAGGCGGCGCTCCAGCTCCTCCCGGGAGGGCGGCAGGATGAACACCGACACCGCCTCGGGCAGCTGCTGGCGAACCTGGCGGGCGCCCTGCCAGTCGATCTCCAGGATCACGTCCTGACCGGCGGCCAGGGCGGCCTGCACCGCCGGGCGCGAGGTGCCGTAGTAGTTGTCGAAGACCCGGGCGTACTCGAAGAACTCACCGCGCTCGATCATCGCTTCGAAGCCGGGCACATCCACGAAGTGGTAGTTGACGCCGTCCACCTCGCCCTCGCGGCGGGCGCGGGTGGTGTGAGAGACCGAAACCTGGATGCCGTCGAGGCTCTCGACCAGCTCGCGCACCAGGCTGGTCTTGCCGGCGCCGGAGGGGGCGGAAACGATGAAGAGGGTACCCTGGTGCATGGTCGGCATCCCTGATTGGTAACTGGGTGAAGCGGCGTGTGCCGTGAGAAAAGCGCGAAGTATCGCATGAATTCATGGCGCACTGCAGGGGCTTTTTATCCCTTGTAGCGCGGCTATCCCAGCACTTTTCTCAGATTTTCCTGCATAGACGACTTGAAGGCTTCATCGTGGGTCAGCAGCTTGTAAAGTTCCAGATCGGCGCGACGGCGCTTCAGCATCACCTCCTCGAAGATCTTCTCGAAGGCCAGCACGCGGTTATGGGTGTCCTGGTTGTTCTTGTACTTCTCCTCGAAGTCCGGGTGAGCCTGGATGCTCCTGGCGATACTGAGGAACTTGACGCGCTGCTCCTCCGGCGTGGCTTCCCAGCCCTGGAACCAGCGCTCGTTGAAGGTGCGGATGATCTCGTCCAGCGGGTCGGCTTCGGAGCCACCGTCATGGGCGCCGCGAGGGTTCGGGTTGGTGGGGTCGAGCTCCGTGGGTGTCTCGTCCAGCCCGATTCGATGGCCAAGCTTGACCCGTTCCAGGCCGTAGGACGACAGGTCGACCGACTCCAGCAGCGCATCGATCTCGTCGGCCTCCCTGTCACGGACGACAAGCTTGGGAATCAGGAACTTGAGAAACCAGAACAGCTTTTCCCAATCGATCACCTCATACGGCATGATCGAGGCCATCTGGCTGTAGATCTTCACGAACTGCTTGGCCTTGATCTTGAAATCCGCCTTGTGCGGGTCATCTAGCTCCAATTCGTCATTGAAGCGGTCCGCGGCTGCATCGATCAGCGGGCTCAGCGCCTGGGCATCGGCATTGCCGAAGTAGTGCCCGATGAAGCTTTCCACCTCATGCCACTCATAGACGCCGACCTCGTCCAGGGCCTCCTTGAGCTCATGCAGCACGTTGACATCGGTCGGCTCCGACAGGCTGGTGGCCGTGTAGAAATCATCGAAGGCCTTCTTGATGTCGTCGGTGGTGTTGAAGAAGTCCAGGACGAAGAGATCCTCGGTCTTCTTGCCCAGCTTCGTTGCCGCGCGGTTGAGGCGGGAAAGGGTCTGAACCGCGAGTACGCCCTGGAGCTTCTTGTCCACGTACATGGCCGTCAGCTTCGGCTGGTCGAAGCCGGTCAGGTACTTGTTGGCCACCACCAGCAGCCGGTACTCGTCGCCATCGAACGTCTCCCTCGTCTCGGCCTCGGGTAAGCCGTTGATGTCGGCCTCGGTGTACTCGATGCCATCCACCGTCTTGGTTCCCGAGAAGGCCGCCAGCGCCGTGAAGGGGCTGCCACGCTCTTCCAGCAGGCGCGAGATGGCCTGGTGGTAGCGGATGGCGGCTTCGATGTTCTGGGTGACCACCATGCCCTTGGCCTGGCCCTTCAGCTTCTTGTGATTGACCACCTGCTGGATGAAGTGGTCGAGCATGATCTCCGCCTTGGCGCGGATGGTCTGGGGGTGCCGTTCCACGTAGGCGCGCAGCTTCTTCTGGGCCCTGGCCGTATCGAACAGCGGGTTATCGTCGATGGACTTCTGGATCTCGTAGTAGCTGCGGTAAGTGGTGTAGTTGGCCAGCACGTCGAGGATGAAGCCCTCCTCGATGGCCTGCTTCATCGAGTAGAGGTGGAAAGGCTTGAACTCGCCCTCCGGGGTGGCCTGGCCGAACTTCTCCAGCGTGCTGCGCTTGGGGGTGGCGGTGAAGGCGAAATAGGAGGCGTTGCCGCGCATCCGGCGGTCACGCATGGCCTGGAGCACCTGGTCCTGCACGTCCTCCTCGGGCCCCGCGTCGCCGCCCATGGCCTGGTTCATCTTGCCGTGGGCATCGCCATCCTGAGAGCCGTGCGCCTCATCGATGATCACGGCGAAGCGCTTGTCGCTCAGGTCGCTGATGCCATCGATGATGTAGGGAAACTTCTGGATGGTGGTGATGATGATCTTCTTGCCCTGCTCCAGGGCCTGCTTCAGGTCGGCCGAGCGCTGTGCCGGCGCAACGATGTTCTTGACCTCCGAGAACTCCCGGATGTTGTCGCGTAGCTGCCTGTCGAGTAGCCGCCTGTCGGTGACCACGATGACCGAGTCGAACAGTGGTGTTTCCAGCCCGCGGGCACCGCGCACGTCCTCGGCGCTTGGGTAGGTCTCGATCAGCTGGTAGGCCGCCCAGGTGATGGAGTTGGACTTGCCCGAGCCGGCCGAGTGCTGCACCAGATAGGTCTGGCCGACGCCATGCTCGCTGACGTGGGCCACCAGGCGGCGCACGACATCCAACTGGTGATAGCGGGGGAAGAACAGTGTCCGCCTGGTCAGCGGCATGCGGCTGCTGCCGTCCAGGCGCATGAAGTGCTGGATGATGTTGGCCACGCTCTCCCGGGTGAAGACCTCCTGCCACAGGTAGGCGCTGCGATGGCCGTGCGGGTTGCGCGGATTGCCCGCCCCGTGGCTCTCGCTGCCCTTGTTGAAAGGGAGGAAGTCGGTTCTCGAGCCCGACAGCCGCGTGGTCATGTAGACCTCGTCGGTATCCACGGTCATGTGCACCAGGCAGCGCCCGAATTGTAGCAGCGGCTGGCTGGGGTCGCGGTCCTGCCGATACTGTTTCTGGCCGTGATAGCGCGCGGTCTGCCCGGTCCAGGGGTTCTTCAGCTCCAGGGTGGCGAAGGGCAGGCCGTTGATGAACAGCACCATGTCGATCTCTTCGAGGCTATTGGCCAGCGAATAGCGCACCTGGCGGGTGCAGCTGAACCGGTTGGCCGCGAAGCGTTCCTTGACGCTGGCCGAGCTGCTGGCCAGTGGTGAGGGATACATCAGGGTGAAGTGGGCGTCATCGAGGCTCAGCCCCTTCTTGAGCAGGTGCAGCAGGCCATGCTTGCCGACCAGGCGGTCGTAGCGCTCCAGCAGCTTGCGCTCCCAGTCCGGATGGCGCTGCCTGAGCTTATCCAGCTCCCTGGCCTGGGTGGCCTCGAGGAAGCGCCACAGCTGGTGGGTATCGACGGCGTAGTGCGGGTTGAAGTGATCGGGGCGGCCCGGGTGGTAGCCATGCGCCGGGCTGAAGGGGCGCTCGGCCTGGTTCTCGCCCAGTGCGATGCCGTCCTCGCGGCAGCTGCCCGTCAGGGCGCGCTCGATGCTCGCTTCCAGTGCTTGCTCGTTCGTCTGGCTGACCATGACCTCTCCTGCGTGTGACTTGACTTCCTTGTAGTCC
This sequence comes from Halomonas sp. G15, assembly GCF_021282295.1. Lineage (NCBI taxonomy): Bacteria > Pseudomonadati > Pseudomonadota > Gammaproteobacteria > Oceanospirillales > Halomonadaceae > Halomonas > Halomonas sp. G15. Next base: position 52,749 of record NZ_JAJSPA010000013.1, read on the forward strand.
GTCAAATGAAGGATTTTTTATAATTCATTGTTATTAATAGACTTTCCTGTGATCCGCTGCTTCTGCCAGGGTAGCCCATCAAATGGTCGTCAATTGAAGCTTTCCTGCCCCTCTTTGCCTTCGAGCCGCAGCCATTCTCTAGCTTGCGGGGCCGAGGGAATGTCTAGAAATGTCTAGCGAGTGGCGGTTAGACATTTGTTGATGACCACATAACCATTTGTAAAATATAGCTTATTTTCAAGGCTTCCCGCAGCTTCCGGCTCGCTTCGCGTCTGCATTCGTCTAATTCTGTGGGTTAGTAGCCTCTCTGGCATGGAGAGAAAGCGCAGCAACGTCCCAGGCCCAGTAGTGAACGTAGCGGTAGGCCTTGCGGTTCCGTGGAGTCGGACGCCGCTGGCAACAGCGTAATGACTACTCCTCATCGCCGGGTAATTTACCAGACTGTCTTTCAAGCCGTTTTTGTTCACTTTTTACCCGGCGCTCCAACTTCTTGATGTCTTCCTCTGGCGGCAGGTTTTCCGGCTGAATACCACGCTGACCCAGCATGTCGCGGACGCTTACATTGTTCTGTTCATGCTCCTGGGTAATCGACTTTTCGCCTTGCAGGTTTTCCTGCATGACATTGTGATTGGTCATTTCGGTGGCCAGGTTCTTGGCCGCGATGGTCAGCGTGGGCAGAAAGTCGGCGAGTGGGCGGCTCTTGGTGATGCCGTAGCGCTGCTTCATCAGCTGGGTGGTGTTACCGCCGAACAAGGCGGCATCTCCCCGGGAGCGGATGCGGCCAAAGCCCTTGTCATCCACGCCTCGTTCGTAGATGTTCTGCGACAGGCCCTTTTCGGATTCACGCAGACGCTCCCGGGCATCCATCCGGGCAATCAGCCGCATGCGGTCTTCAATCAGCTCCTGCTTGCGGGTCTGAACGGCGAAATAGCTCTGGGCAAAGGCAATGGGCTCCTTGCGAGGGTCGCCGTTCTGAGCAATCAGGTAGCAGGCGTAGCGGGTGAGCATGAAGTCATCCACTGGTCGCTCAGAGCCACTGCCCAGAGGGACCATTTTCGTGACGCCACGAAAATGGTCTTCAGGGCTATAACCTGTTGATTCGCAAGACTCTATGGCTCGGCGGATAGCAGTCTGGAAATTTTCCCATCGCGCATAACCCAGTGGCTTCATCAGGTCGCGGGCAAACCAGAACTCGATATCTTCTTCAGGAACGGTGTGGCTCAGGTCGTCAAACTGGCTTCGCATTCTATTTATATCCATGAGTTCTCCTTAGGTCCATCCATGGAAAGGGCGGGGGCGGGATCCTCCACGCCGGGCACCCGGATCTTGCCGGTGACGGCGCTATCGATCAGGGTGGCGCGGTACTCCTTGAGGCGTTCGATCTGATCCTGTAATAGTGCAATAGCCTTGTCGACTTTTAGAGACTCCGATTTTATGTGGTATACGATATCAATTTGTTCTGATTTAGGTGGTATTGCCATGGAAAGATTGGCCAGGTTGTTGTATCTAATGCGAACTGCACGTTGGCGAACAGCGTGACAAATGACCTGAATGTACCTTGCCAAGGCCATTTCCCTGAGTAGGTAGGAAAAGTACCCGGGATCATATTCTTCTGAGCGTGGGTCGCAGACAATGTATTCTGGGGTGCACTTGCCATCAGAGTCCGAGACGCCAATCGCACCTTCGAAGGCGTCCATGGAATTTACAACAAGCTGTCCTTTGCGTACGCCTTGATAACCTTGTTCAAGAATAGCTTCTGTGTAGCCATCAATTCGACGTTTCGATCGAAGTGTTACCTGCCCGTCACGGTATGAAGTCACGACGCCGTCTGCTAGACGCACGGGAATCCTGCTCTGAGAGAATAGGTGTTTGAATCTCAGGATTTTCCAGTGAGCCGGTATCTGTCCTATCCAGGGAATGCACGAATCCCGCATGGGCGCATCTGGGTTGAGCCCGCGCGTAACGGCATTCTGGATCAGGATCTGCTTGCGTTCCTTGAGAAGATCGATCTGGTGCTGCTTAATTTTTATTGACTGGTCTATAAGAGCGATATTTTTATCGAGAAATTTATATATATTATTTTGTTCTCTAAGTGGTGGCGCCGCGACTGGGAAGTTTTGCAGGAAGGGGAGTCGTAAAGAGTCTACGGTTGTTTTTGCGGAAAGTTTTACAACCTCTTCTGCTAAGCTGTTTTTTAGATAGTAGTATAGGTATTTTCCATAAACCTTTTTAAATTCGGAAAATTTATAAACCCTCTGGTGGTAATCAAACTTACCATTTATGTAATGGAAGATTTTCCCGATATCCCCATCGCCAGCCGTAAGAATAGCTTCTCCATCGTAAGAGTAGGTGTCGATTTTTTGAATTTTTGGAGAGCGTATGAAGAACGGGTAAGCGCCAGCATAATTCCTGTGGGCAGTATCTTTGTCTCCCGTCATAATAGAGGCAATATATTTGAAGCGATACAGTTTCCAGTGAGCTGGGATTTTTCCAAGCCACTCTACGCCGGAGTCCTCGTAATCATAATTTTCATCTACAGACAAGGAGTTCTTATGCATTGTCTATCCCCGAAACTTCCTTGACTTCAATGCCCAGAATATCGGCAATCAGCCCTTCCGCCTGCTGCTCCAGCGCCACGATATCGCGGGCGACCTCTTCCATGCTGCGCAGCGGCTGGTGCTTGTAGAAGTACTTGTTGAAGCTGATCTCGTAGCCGATCTTCACCGATGCCATATTGATCCAGCCTTCCGGCACGTGGGGCCTGACCTCGTCCAGGAAGAAGCCATGGATACTCTGGTCGAGGGGGATGCTCTCGCTGTCGCGTAGCTCCGCGCTCGCCTCATAGATGACATATTCACCTGGCTTGCCGGTGGGGGTATAGCCGAAGTCGGGCAGGTCCTCCTCCCGGCAGCCCAGGAACGCGAGGCGCTGGGCGAGTACCTCGCCGGTCAGCTTCACGGTCTGCTTGATGACCTTCTCGGCGTCCTCGCTGTACCAGCTCATGGCGTTGAGGATGGCGCTCTTGTCGCCGGCGGAGAGCTTGATGCCCTTCCGCTTGCTAAGCGCCTTGAACTCCTGCTCCACCAGCGACTTGAAGCGGTTGTAGTCGTTGAACTCCTCGGTGCCGATGGTCGCCATCAGCTCCTGGGCGGCGCTGACCAGGGTGAGGTGTTTCTGCCAGGTGGCCTCATCCAGCAGCTTCCTGCGCTGCTTGGCGTTGAGGCCGAGCTCCTGCTCCTCGCACCAGGCGAGGATCGCCTTCTCATGCTCCTTGAGGGTATCGGGCTCGTAGAGCGCGTCGCCCCACTGCGCATAGGCCCATGCCATGGGCTCGCGCAGGGCCTTGTCGAAGCGAAGGGTCTCGATGCGCTCGGCGCTGAACTGCGCCTTGCGCCGATCGGGGCGTTCGATGGTGACCTTGTGGTAGCCGAAGTCGCGGTTGTCGAAGACCTGTGCGGCGATGCCGTCGCCTCCCGCCGGGCGGTCGATGCTTTCCAGCGCCTGATAGCACCGGGTGATCTCCCCGATATGCTCGGGAGAGAACTCGCAGTTCTTGTTGCCGAGGTTTCGGCGCAGCTTGCGATAGAGCAGGCTGGCGTCGATCAGCTGGACCTTGCCACGGCGCGCTTCGGCCTTGCGGTTGCTGAGCAGCCAGATGTAGGTGGTGATGCCAGTGTTGTAGAACAGGTTGTTGGGCAGCTGGATGATCGCCTCCAGCAGGTCGTTCTCGATGATGTAGCGACGAATGTTGCTCTCGCCGCTGCCGGCGTCGCCGGTGAACAGGCTGGAGCCGTTATGCACCGAGGCGATGCGTGAGCCCAGTCCGGCCTCGCCGGCCTTCATCTTGCTGATCATCTCCATCAGGAACAGCAACTGGCCGTCGCTGGAGCGGGGCGTGGCATCGAGGGTTTCGCGATTGCCCCAGTAGTCGCCCAGCTCGACCTTGAAGCGAGGGTCGATGACCTCCTTGCCATCCTTGATGAACTTCTGCTCGCTGGCCCAGCTCTTGCCGTAGGGCGGGTTGGAGAGCATGAAGTCGAAGCGGTCCCCGGCGAACTCGTCGGTGGAGAGGGTGGAGCCGGAGCGGATGTTGGCCGGGTCGTTGCCCTTGATCATCATGTCGGACTTGCAGATGGCGTAGGTCTCGTCGTTGATCTCCTTGCCGTAGAGATAGACGTCGCCACCGGCGCGGATGGCGCCTTCCTCGTCTTTGATGAAGTTCTGGGACTCGGTGAGCATGCCGCCACTGCCGCAGGCCGGGTCATAGATGGTCATCACCGGGGGCAGGCAGTCTTTGACGGGATCGAAGACCAGGTGGGTCATCAGCTCGATCACCTCGCGGGGGGTGAAGTGCTCCCCGGCTTCCTCGTTGTTCTCCTCGTTGAACTTGCGAATCAGCTCCTCGAAGACGTAGCCCATGCCCAGGTTGGAGAGTGCCGGCAGGCGGTTGCCGTCCGGGTCCTCGGCGTCTTCGTGGGTCAGGTTGATATAGGGTGAGGTGAATTTCTCCAGCACATCCAGCAGCACGTCCTTGCTGGCCATGTGGCGGATCTGACGGCGGAGGTCGAACTTGTCGATGATCTCCTTCACGTTGGGGCTGTAGCCCTCGAGGTAGTCCTCGACGTTGGCCAGCAGGATCTGCTGGTTGTTGGTGGCCGTCTTGTAGAGCTGGCTCAGGGTCCACTTGCTGGTGTTGTAGAACACATAGCCGGAGGCGTCGCGTAGCCCCGCCTCGTCCGGCTCTGCCAGCTCCAGCTCCTTACGCTGAAAGGTCACTTCCTTCAGTACGTTGGCCTTGCTTGCCTCCAGCAGGGCGTCGAGACGGCGCAGTACCACCATCGGCAGGATCACATCACGGTACTTGCCGCGCACGTAGACGTCGCGCAGGCAGTCGTCGGCGATCGACCAGATGAAGGAAACCAGCTTGTTATGAGCGGCATGATTCATGGATTGGAAGACCTTCCTTTGCCTGGTTTATTCGATGTTCTGCACCTGCTCGCGCATCTGCTCGATCAGCACCTTGAGTTCCACGGCGCAGCGGGTGGTGCTGGCGACCACCGATTTCGACGACAGGGTGTTGGCCTCGCGGTTGAGCTCCTGCATCAGGAAGTCCAGGCGCCGGCCCACCGGGCCCTTCTGCTTCAGCTGGCGTTCCACCTCGGCCACGTGGGTGGCCAGGCGGTCGAGCTCCTCGTCGACGTCGGCCTTGTGGGCGAGCAGGGTGAGCTCGGCCTCCAGGCGCTGGGGGTCGAGCTCGGCGATCACCGTCTCCAGGCGCTCGAGAAGCTGGGCACGCTGGCGCTCCAGGATCTGCGGCATCAGGCGGCGCACCTCGGCGACCTGGGCCTCGATGCCGGCGAGCCGCTCACGGATCAGGTCGGCGAGCTTGTCGCCCTCCCGGGCGCGGCCGGCGATAAGGTCGTCCAGGGCGCGCTCGAACAGCGCCAGGGCCTCGGCCTTGACCGTCTCGGGGTCGGGGCCACGGTTCTCCAGCACGCCGGGGTAGTCGAGCAGGGCCAGGGCGTCGGGCGGGGCGCTGTCAGTTACCGCCTGGCGCACCTCGCCGAGGGCCCGGGAGAGGTCGGCGAGCCGTGCCGGGTTCACGGCCAGGCCGGCGCCGTCGCCGGCGGCGTCGAAGCGCAGGCTGATCTCGACCTTGCCTCGCGCCAGGCGGGCGCGCAGGGCGTCACGAAAGGCCGGTTCCAGGTCGCGCAGGCTCTCCGGCAGGCGGAAGTGGGGCTCCAGGTAGCGCTGGTTCACCGAGCGCAACTCGAGCTGCAGGGTGCCCCAGGGCGCGGCGCGCTCCTGGCGGGCGAAGGCGGTCATGCTGTGCACCATGGCGAGGCTCCTGGCAAAGGCGGACGTCGGTGAGACGGTGAGGTGAGTCATGGGTGGTGGACAGGCCGCAGTGTAACCGATTCGCCGTCACGGCCGGGCCAAGCGTGTAGAATGGCGGCCAGCCGATTCCCCAACCGACTCCGATCACGAGGTGCCATGTCTACCGATTTTCGTCGCCCCAGCGGGCGCGCGCCCGAGCAGCCCCGCGAGATCCGCCTGACCCGCGACTACACCCGCCATGCCGAGGGCTCGGTGCTGGTCGAGTTCGGCGATACCAAGGTGCTGTGCAACGCCAGCGTCGAGCCCGGCGTGCCGCGCTGGCTGCGCGGCAAGGGCCAGGGTTGGGTCACCGCCGAGTACGGCATGCTGCCCCGCGCCACCCACACCCGCGGCGGCCGCGAGGCGGCCCGCGGCAAGCAGGGCGGGCGCACCCTGGAGATCCAGCGCCTGATCGGCCGCTCGCTGCGCGCGACGGTCAATCTCAAGAAGCTGGGCGAGTTCACCATCACCGTGGATTGCGACGTGATCCAGGCCGACGGTGGCACCCGCACCGCCTCCATCACCGGCGGCTGCGTGGCGCTGGTGGATGCCATCCGCTACCTGCAGCGCAACAAGCTGATCAAGGGCGACCCCTTCAAGCAGCTGGTCAGCTCGGTGTCGGTGGGGCTCTTCAAGGGGGTGCCGGTGGTGGACCTGGACTACCCCGAGGACAGCGGTGCCGATACCGACATGAACGTGGTGATGGCCGAGGACGGCAGCCTGATCGAGGTGCAGGGCACCGCCGAGAAGGGCACCTTCAGCCGCGCCGAGCTCAACGCCATGCTCGAGCTGGCCGAGAATGCCGGCGTGCAGCTGTTCGACCACCAGCGCGAGTCGCTGGGCATCCCGCGCTAGGAAGGAAGCGAAGGGCGCCGGGCAGGCTCCCTCAACGCATCACGCCGGCCATGGTGGCCGGCGTGGTGCGTTCCGGTAGCCCGGAACGGCGACGGGGGGAGGCTCAGAGCGGCAGGTCGTACTCGACGATCAGCGGCGCGAACTCCGAGAAGGTCGCGTCGTAGTCGATCCAGGCATCCACTACATGGCGGCGGAAGTTGGGTCCCACCACCTGGTAGTCGATGCGCCAGCCCTCCTGGCGGGAGCGCGGCACCTCCTGGTCGAGCTTGGGCCACCAGGTGTACTCACCGGCGTCGCGGTTGATCTCGCGGAAAGTATCGATGAAGCCGGTGGGGCCGAATACCTGATCCATCCAGGCGCGCTCCTCGGGGGTGAAGCCGGGGGTCTCCTGGTTGTCGGCCCAGTTCTCCAGGTCGATGGTCTTGTGGGCGATGTGCCAGGTACCGCAGATGATGTACTCGCGGCGCTTGCGGGCCATCTTGCTCAGGTACTCCTGATACTGCGCCATGAAGGACTGCTTGGCGGCCGGGTCGCTACCGTCGGGCATCAGGAAGCTGGCGATGCTGAAACGGTCGTAGTCGGCCTGCAGGAAGCGTGCCTCGTGGTCGCACTGGGGGAAGCCCAGCCCGTACATGATCGCCTTGGGAATCTTCCGGCAGTAGAGCCCCACACCGGAGAAGCCGTCCTGCTCGGCGTCGAGGAAGTAGCCCTCGTAGCCCTCTGGATAGAGGATGCTGTCGTCCAGCTCGAAGCTCTTGGCCTTGAGATTCTGGACACAGACGACATCGGCGTCCTGGCCGGCCAGCCAGTCGAGAAAGCCTCGCCCGACGGCCTCGCGGATGCCGTTGACGTTGATGGTTGCTATTTTCATACGTGGTCCCTTTACCGTCGCGCGTGTATGATACCCGACGTTACGACGTTTGGGTAAATGGCCAAGGCCAATAAACGTGATAGGAGGCCCCGTGGCGGATCGACGCATGCAGCCCTACCAGCGTGAGTTCATCGAGTTTGCCATCGAACAGGGCGTGCTGCGTTTCGGCGAGTTCACTCTCAAGTCCGGGCGCGTCAGCCCCTACTTCTTCAATGCCGGGCTGTTTCGCACCGGCGGCGCCCTGGCCCGCCTGGGGCGCTTCTATGCCCGGGCCATCGCCGAGCGCGCCCCGCAGTTCGACGTGCTCTTCGGGCCGGCCTACAAGGGCATTCCCCTGGCCACCACCACCGCCGTGGCGCTGGCCGACCACCACGGCCGCGACCTGCCCTACGCCTTCAACCGCAAGGAGGCCAAGGCCCACGGCGAAGGCGGCACCATCGTCGGTGCGGAGCTTGCCGGCGACATCCTGATCATCGATGACGTGATCACCGCGGGCACCGCCATCCGTGAGGTGATGACGCTGATCGAGGGGGCCGGCGCCCGCGCCGCGGGGGTGGTGATCGCCCTGGATCGTCAGGAGCGCGGCAGCGCCGAGGTCGAAGGCCAGGCCCGCAGCGCCATCCAGGAGGTCGAGGCGCGCTACGCCATGCCGGTGGTGAGCATCGTGACGCTGGACATGGTCCTGGCCTATCTTGAAGAGCACGCCGGCGATTCGCTGCGTGGCCACGCCGCCGCCATTCGCGACTATCGCGCCCGCTATGGCGTTTCCTCCGCGACATGATGGCAGTTTGCGCTAAACTGTACAGGAATGGTACATGTTGTGTATAAAGTACAAGACATGGAGGGCGTGATGAGATCGATACAGATGCTGCTGGCGGGCCTGGTGCTGCTGGGCGGCGCTGGCGTCGCCCAGGCCGCCAGCCTGGACCTCAACCTGGGGTCGGATGCCGTCCAGTTCGAGGCGTCCGGCGAGCTGGTGGAGGGCATCCAGCTCGGCGGCGGCGTGGTGGACAGCGACTACCGCGAGGACGCCACCGTCTATCACGCCCAGCTGATGGGCAGCCAGCACACCTCGCGTCGCGAGATGGGCGTCGGTGCCCGCTGGTCCCAGTATGACACCGACGTCGGCGATGGCGGCGGCCTGGGTCTCGGTGGCTACGGCTACGTCTACCTGCCCAACCTGCCGGCGGTCTCGCTGGGCGGCTACGGCTTCTATACCCCCGATGCCGTGACCACCAGCGAGCTGGAGGAGGGCTATGAGGTCGGCCTGCGTGCCCGCTACGCCTTTACCCCCAACGTCGATGGCTACCTGGGTGTGCGCCAGCTGGATGCCGATTTCGAGGACGAGCGCGGCAGTCGCACTTTGGATCGCGGCGCCCAAGTCGGCGTTCGCCTGCGCTTCTGAGCGTTCTCCCGGGTTTGCTCCCAGGCCGATGATCGCGGGCCCCGTCACGGGGCCCGCCTGCGTTCCACCGGGCCCCACTGCGGATAAGCCATGCTAGATGTCGTCCTCTACCAGCCCGAGATACCGCCCAATACCGGCAACCTGATCCGGCTGTGCGCCAACACCGGATTTCGCCTGCACCTGATCGAACCACTGGGCTTCGAGCTCGACGACAGGCGGCTGCGCCGCGCCGGCCTCGACTATCACGAGTGGGCGGCGCTGCGCGTGCACCGCGACTGGCCGGCCTACCTCGAGGCGGCCAGGCCCCGGCGCGTCTTCGCGGTATCGACCCGCGGGCGCACCGGCTATCATGAGCCTAGCTACCGGGCCGGCGACGCCCTGGTGTTCGGCCCCGAGACCCGCGGCCTGCCCCAGGCGCTGCTCGAGGCCCTGCCCGAGGCGCAGCGACTGCGCATTCCCATGCGCGAGGAGAGTCGCAGCCTGAATCTCTCCAACGCCTGTGCGGTGCTGGTCTATGAGGCCTGGCGGCAGCTGGACTTCGCCGGCGCCGCCGTGGTGGATGCCGCGAGGCCCCCCCGATGACCCTTCCAACCCCTCCTCCCAGGACCATCCAGCAGCGTCTCGCCGGCCTCAACCCCCGCCAGCAGGAGGCCGTGCGTTACATCGACGGCCCCTGCCTGGTGCTGGCCGGGGCCGGTTCGGGCAAGACCAGCGTGATCACCACCAAGATCGCCTACCTGGTGCAGGTATGTGGCATGAGTGCCCGGCGCATCGCCGCGGTGACCTTCACCAACAAGGCCGCCCGAGAGATGAAGGAGCGCGTGGGCAGCATGCTCAAGGGCAAGGAGGGGCACGGGCTGACCGTCTCCACCTTCCACACCCTGGGGCTCAATATCATCCGCCGCGAGCTCAAGGCGCTGGGCTATCGCCCCGGCTTCTCGCTGTTCGACCCCGAGGACGCCAAGGCGCTGCTGCGCGACCTGATGCACAAGGATGCCCAGGTCGACGCCGACCAGATCAACGCCGTGCAGCACCGCATCTCCGAGTGGAAGAACGACCTGGTGCTGCCGGGCCAGGCGATGTCCCATGCCGCCGACGAGGACGAGCTGTTCGCCGCCCGGGTCTATGAGGCCTACAACCGTCACCTGAAGGCCTACAACGCGGTGGATTTCGACGACCTGATCCTGCTGCCGGTGGTGCTGCTGCGCGACGATCCCGAGGCCCTGGCGCGCTGGCGCAAGCGCATCCACTACATGCTGGTGGACGAGTATCAGGACACCAACGTCAGCCAGTACCAGCTGGTCAAGCTGCTGATGGGGGAGCGCAAGACCTTCACCGTGGTGGGCGACGACGACCAGTCGATCTATGCCTGGCGTGGGGCGCGCCCCGAGAACCTGGTGACCCTGGGCGAGGACTTCCCGCGCCTGGACGTCATCAAGCTGGAGCAGAACTACCGCTCCACCGGCACCATCCTGCGCGCGGCCAATACCCTGATCAGTAACAACCCCCACGTCTACGAGAAGACCCTGTGGTCGGACATGGGCGACGGGGCGCCGATCCGCGTGGTGGTCAACCGCCACGAGGAGGCCGAGGCGGACCGCGTGGCCAGCGAGATCCTCACCCGGCGCATCAAGGAGCGTGCCGAGTGGCGTGACTTCGCGGTGCTCTACCGCGGCAACTTCCAGGCCCGGCTGCTGGAGCTCAAGCTGCAGCACTACCAGATCCCCTACAAGCTCTCCGGCGGCACCTCCTTCTTCTCGCGCAACGAGATCAAGGACGCCATGGCCTACCTGCGGCTGCTGATCAACCCGGCCGACGACAACGCCTTCCTGCGCATCGTCAACGTGCCGCGTCGCGAGATCGGTCCCAGCACCCTGGAGAAGTTGGCCAACTATGCCAACGACCAGGCCACCGGGCGTTCGATCTCGCTGTTTGCCGCCTGCCATGAGCTGGGCTTGGCCGAGCAGCTGCCGGTCCGGGCGGTCGAGCGGCTGGGCAGGTTCACCCACTTCATCGACGGGGTGCGCCGGCGCATGGATGGTGGCGATGCCATCGCCGCCATCCGCGACATGCTGCGCGAGATGGACTACGAGGCGTGGCTCTACCAGAACGCCAGCGCCCCGACCATCGCCGAGCGGCGCATGGCCAACGTCTGGATCCTGATCGATCAGCTGGAGAAATCGATGCAGGCCTCACCCGAGGATGAGGGGCCGGACGAGAGCACGGCCTCCGAGGAGACCGAGACCGACAGCGTGGAGGCGGCCATCTCGCGACTGGTGCTGCGCGATATCCTCGAGCAGCAGGCCGAGGAGGACGACTCCGACCGTGTCCAGCTACTGACCATGCACGCCTCCAAGGGGCTCGAGTTCCCGCATGTCTACCTGATGGGGCTGGAGGAGGAGCTGCTGCCCCATCGCAACGCCGTGGAGGCGGGCACGGTGGAGGAGGAGCGCCGCCTGGCCTACGTGGGCATCACCCGGGCGCGGCGCACCCTGACCCTGACCCTGGCCCGCCAGCGCAAGACCTATGGCGAGCTGATGGACTGTGCGCCGAGCCGCTTCCTGGACGAGCTGCCCGAGGCGGACCTGGAGTGGGAGGGGCGTCCGGACCGCGAGGACCCGGAGAAGAAGCAGGCCCGCGGCCAGGATGCCATTGCCGGGTTGCGTTCTCTGTTGGGCTGAAGGCTCTCTGTTGGGCTGAGGGCTCTCTGTTGGGCTGAAGGCTCTTTATCAGCCGAGGGCTTCCGGCTGAATCAGGCAGCAGACGCCTTATCGGGTCGAGCCGTGGTGTGTGCCAGGCGTCATTCCAAATCCTTCCTGCCAATGCAAGCGGGGCGCCCGAAGGCGCCCCGCTGGCTTCCCCGTGTCGGTTGCTTACTGCACCGGCTCGACCAGGTAGTCGGTGGCGGCCTTCACCTCGTCATCGGAGAGGTTGGGGTTGCCGCCCTTGGCGGGCATGGCGTTGAAGCCGTTGATGGAGTGGTCATAGAGGGTCTCGATGCCTTGCTCCAGGCGCGCGCTCCACTGGTCGGCTTCGCCGCGAATCGGTGCACCGGCGGCGCCCGTCATGTGGCAGGCCATGCAGATCTGATTGTAGATCGCCTCGCCGTCGATGCCGGCGTGGGCCGGCGCATCGCCGCCCGCGGCCTCTTCTGCCGCTGCTTCCTGGCTCGCGGGGGCGCTCTGCTCTGCGGCTGCCGAGGCGCTCTCTTCTGCAGCGGTTTCGTCGGAAGCGGCCGCCTCCTCGGGTGAGGCGTCAGCCGCGGCCTCGTCACCACCGCCCAGTTCGGGAACCTCCATCACCGGCTCGACCATGTAGGCGGTAGCGGCCTCCATCTCGGCATCGGAGAGGTTGGGGTTGCCGCCACGCGCCGGCATGGCGTTGAAGCCATTGATGGAGTGATCCAGCAGGGTGGCGAAGCCTTGCTCCACGCGATCTGCCCAGGCGGCCTCGTCACCGCGGATCGGTGCGCCGGCGGCACCTGTCTCGTGACAGGCCATGCAGACATTGTTATAGATGCCCTCGCCGTCGATATCGCCACCGCTGGAGGCACTGCTGCTACCACCGCTGGCGGCGGCCATGGTGCCGCAATCCTCGCCCTGCACGCAGAGCTCGCCTACCGGCTTAAGGCGCTCGGCGATGGCTTCGCGCTCGGCGTCGTCCTGCGCCAGGGCGATACCGGCGCTGGCGGTCAGGCCCAGGGTGGCCAGACACCCCATGATCAGCTTGCTGGATTTCACTCTCACCACCTCTTCACGGTCCTTTAGGAAGTTGTTCGCGGCAGCGCCCGGCGGAAACGGTGTCGGCAACGCAGCCGAGGGAGATGCCATCTTGCAGTCGTTGCGGACAGTATACCGGCAACCCTGTCGCCAGGAAAATGGCGTGGCCCCCGCCGTTGGGATGAGGCGGGGGCCTTCACTGTGCCCCACGCTGGACAGTGGCAGGCCTGGCAGTTAGGATGTCGTCCGCTCGGCGCCATGCCGGGTGATGCGCCCGTAGCTCAGTTGGATAGAGTATCGGCCTCCGAAGCCGAGGGTCGCAGGTTCGAATCCTGCCGGGCGCGCCACGAATTCAAGGACTTACGGTGATGCCGTAGGTCCTTTTTTGTGTCTGTGACCATCCTGTGACCACGCTGTGACCATCTTTCACGGGACGGGGCATATATGTCTTGATACTGATTGACTGTTGGCCCTGGCGGGTCACAGCTTTGGTCACAGATCATGAGTGCCTTCTTCTCCGATGATCCTGCACCCCCAGCACGACCAGCGTCAGCGCCGTCAGGGGCAGGGCGAAATAGAGCAGGGTGGCGCTGAAGAGCGTCAGAGTGTCGTGCCGGGTGGCGGCCAGGATCAGGTAGAGGTTATAGGCCACATAGTAGGCCAGCAGCACGCCGCCCTCCCAGCGGTCGATCATCCCGCCGGTGAAGCAGATCGGCAGGCAGGCCAGGGCGACCACGATCATCACTGGGATATCGAAACCCAGCATGGCGTCGGAGACAGCGATGCCCGAGGGGGCCAGCAGCCCCGTGAGGCCCAGCACGCCGAGGATATTGAAGACGTTGCTGCCCACCACGTTGCCCACGGCGATGTCGCGCTCACCGCGCAGCGCGGCGATGATCGAGGTGACCACCTCGGGCAGCGAGGTGCCGGCGGCGATGATGGTCAGGCCGATCACCTGCTCACTGATGCCCAGCGACTGGGCGAAGCTCACCGCTCCGTCCACCAGCCAGCGCGAGCCCAGCACCAGCATGGCCAGGCCTCCCCCCACGTAGAGCAGGTTGATGCCCAGGGAGGCGGGGGCGGATTCGCCGTCCGGCGTCGCCTCCGCCGAGGGCGCCTTGGCGTTCTGGAGAAACAGGAACACCAGGTAGGCGCCCAGGCCAGCGACCAGCAGCCCACCGTCGAGGCGCCCGACGCTACCGTTCATGGCCAGCAGTAGCACGGCCAGGGACAGCCCCACCATCAACGGGATGTCGAAACGGATCAGCTGCTGCGCCACCGCCAGCGGGACGATCAGCGCCGAGACGCCCAGGATGAATAGCACGTTGAAGATGTTGCTGCCAACCACGTTGCCCATGGCGATGCCCGCCTGGTCATCGAGGGCCGCCTTGAGGCTCACGGCCAGCTCCGGCGAGCTGGTGCCGAAGGCCACCACCGTCAGGCCGATGATCAGTGGCGACATGCCGACGCGGGTGGCTAGCCGCGAAGCGCCCCTCACCAGCCCCTCTGCACCGAGGATCAGCAGCAGCAGACCGGCTACGAATACCAGTAATGTCATGCCTCCTCCCTCGACATTCCCAATTCTGGCCATGGGACCAGTATTACCAAGACATGAACTAATGGCACCTCTGGTCAGCACAGAATGGCACGCTCGCCATGTGCTCAAAAAATTAATTATATTTATGGATTGTTAGGCGAGATAATCAATTGAATATTTCTGACGACTGTCCCATATTACACGCGCCACTCATAGCAACGTCAGGAGCCGCAATGTCCCTACTCAATACGTACATGGAAAAAGAGCAGCAGCTGAAGCAGCTTCAGGAGGAGTTGGACAAGCTGAAAAATGACGAGCGTCTCAAGGCCGAGCTGGACTTCAAGAACCACCTCGAAACTCTGATGCGTGAGTTCGATAAGTCGGCAGCCGATGTCATCCATCTGCTCGACCCGAGGCCCACCACCAACAAAACCTCAAGCAGCACCAAGAGCACAGGTCGTGCCAAGCGAAAGCTCAAGATCTACAAGAACCCTAACACGGGTGAGGTTGTCGAGACTCGGGGCGGTAACCAGAAGACGCTGAAGGCCTGGAAAGAAGAGTACGGTGCCGATACCGTAGAAAGCTGGCTAGTACGAACAGAAGATTAAAGAGCTATCATCTGCCCACCCAAACACAGGTGGGCAGGTCAGCTTTCGGCCAGAAGCGGTCGTTCAGAATGTGTACATGTAACGCTCGCATTTGCGGCTGGTTTGGAGCGCAGCGGAAAACCAGTCCGACAACATGCTCTTGTTATACGCACTCCACACTTGGATATACTCCAACATTGACTACCAACAATTGCCCCTTTTCTTCTTATCCTACTGATTCTCCCTCGGAGGGAAGAGTCCGAAACGGCCATGTTGAGGGTTCTTTGTGAAAACCGTCAGTCCGAGTTGGCCTTCAAAGGATTCTGGTGGATGCTCATTTTCGACAACTATTACTTGGCTGTCGGAATGTTCTTCGATCAGATATTTATAAAATTTTTGTTTAAGACTCGTGCCCTGCAGGCTATCGCCTTCACCCTCTGGCTTGTAATAGGCGAGCAATGGTGAATCAAGCACAACAAACCCCGGGTGTGGGAGTGAGCGTTCTTTACAAAATTCGAGCAATCCTAAAGTGGCGGCAGCATGCGTTATCGCTCTGAGCCCCTTGCCCCTGTTGCCACGAAGCTTACCGTTAATGACAAAGTCCATGGTTACTTCATCAAAATGAACGCTGCCTGTATCGGGAAAGTCCCACGCCTCAAGTATTCGTTCTACCGTTTTAGAAAAATCATGTAGAATCTGAGTCGGTAGCTTCGTAGCAATCTTTTGATCACTAGCTTCCGCCTCTTCTGCATCTCCGAATAATTCTTCTCTTTGTGCTAGTAGCTTGTCCAATCTGGCAAAGACCGAAAGGTGCGAAATAACCCTGCTGCGTGTATCAACAAACTCGGAGTAGGTAGACTGCATATCAGACAACTCAGGAGCGATGGCGCTTTTAATTTCACTATCAACACAGTTAAATTGTTTTTCAATCTCAATCAAATCATCGGATAGAAATGCGGACTCGTCATGCAACGCAGTAATTGTAGAATCAAGATCACTTGCCAGTTTCTTAATTTTTTCCATCTCTGCTGCTGCTGCAAAGACAATTGACTCAACATCGCCATCACATTCTTCGGTACTATGTTGAGCTTCAGGTGAAGCGCCACAAAGCGGGCAAGGCGCCCGCTCATGATGCACGAAAAGTGAGCCAGATTCTTCGATGGCCATTAGTCTTTGTAAATCTGTTACATATTGAATCTTTAACAAATTGAATCGTTCCAACATGTCGGCTATGTCGTCTTTCCTGTCCTTAATCGCCTCGCGGGTTTTCACAATTTTTCGTCTTTCGGTGGTCATCTCATTGAGCTGAGACTGAGCCAACAGAAGTTGTTCTCTAATGGATGAAATAGATTTATCAAGCTTTTCGAGTTGTTCTTCCAGCTCCTCACGCCCAAAACCATGTTCGGTAATCTCGTCCTCTACATCAGCAATCCATTGCTCGATAAGTTCAGCTTTTGCTTGATCATTTGCCTCCGATTGCTTACGAGTATCTGCTGGCACTATCGCGCTATCATCCACGCCAGTAAGCATGAGCTTTAAGGTAGATTTTTCGGCGGTTTTAGAAACATATTGGCCAGTTAGGAACGGAGAATCCGTCCGGATTATTTCCTGCTCATTAACAATGATGAGTCGAGCGATATCACGGAAACTTAAAGACCGGCAATCTCCACTCGCATTTTTTCGCACATATTTGCTTAGCAAATCTATAGCGCCAAGGAGCCAACCTGAAATATTATCCTCTAGGCGTGCTGCGTGTTTCATCTTAATCGTGCCGCTTTCCTTGACGTCTGTCGCAGCTTCAATATTCCCTTGATATATCCGGTAGTTACCACCCTCTATACTGCGTTCAAATGTCCAGAGCCCTTTCTCCGAGGATTCGATAGCAATGCGGGCTTTGTCGTATCCGTCCAGCTCTGGAATTCTTCGCAGTTCCTTTCCTCCAAGAAGGAAGTCAATGGCCTCGACAAGGAAGGATTTTCCGGTATCCGATGCGCCACATACAACGCTTAAGCTTTGGTCGAAGCCAATCGAAGCGGGGGGAACTCTAGTACCCAAAAAACTTATATTTCTTATTTGAATCATCTCATTCATCTGATTAACCGCCACCGAAGCCTTGTGATGGATGAAACTGGGTAGCCCATTTGTCAAAAAAACTGCTGATCAAATTATGAAGCTCGTTAGTATCCATATTCCCGAAAGTCTCACCAACCCAATTTGCTCTATCTATTAATGAGCGCATATACGGCGTAGCCATTGAATCAACGAATGGCTTGGCATAATCAGTTGCCTGATAAACAATCCCTTCTGCGCCTGCTATTCGGTTAACAAGCCCACGACTCATCATCAATGAAATTCCCGACCCAATAATTTTACGTCTAACTAGCAGTTCGCCTTCTCTCATAGGAAGAGGTGGGTGAAGGCTTTCCGGGCCATTAACATCGCCTGAATGGACTACCAGATAGTCAAAATCTACAAGGCGCTGCAAATCCAAAGCAGCGGGAAAATTAGCTGCAAGGATGACTAGTGAGCGAACACCTGTCTCAAGAGCGCTGTTAAATACCGTGACATTTGGCTGACGTTCTTCACTCATCTTGCTCACTCCAATTCAACCGGCGGTCATTCACAAGTTGGTGACACATTCCTTGTTTGTCCCGTGTGCGGGTGACACTAGTAAGCGGGCTTGCATAAACGGTAACATTAGCTGCCTGGCTCATTGTTGCATTTAAACGATCCATGCCACAGGCATGCTCGGACTCACACACATCCACCACCCCATCAAAAATATCATCTTGAAGAGCTTCGAAGACACCTGACGGAACTGTGTCCCGGGAGAAGTTTCGCAAGGACTCCGCATGATAAAAGCGCTCACGCTGTCTACGAAAATGGTTCCGTATCCTGTCATCCTTATCTAGTAGAGAAAGATCGGGCGGTTGCTGGTCATCGGTAATAGACTGTGCATATACGCTCAGTAGCTGTCTTACGTAGCGATGATCCATAGATACCGTATCTTCTGGCGGTATTACAGGTTCGGGACGGGGACCAAGCCCTCCACCAAACCTTACGGCATGAAAAGGCGTGGTAGCATGCTGTTCAATCATTCGAACAAGTGACACAGAATCGAATATTGTAAAATCAAAGCTCTCCAAATGGGCAAGGAGGCCCCCTTCAAGCTTTATCTGGGCTGTAGCTGTAATGCAATCTTCACAATATTTCTCCCAGTTATCTTTTAGTTCTTCTTTTAATTTATCAGCATTGGCAAGTAGTTTACCTAGTTTTGTTCCGATTTGCTTCGGGGCAACAAAGTAATACTTTCGTGGCGGTATGTATTCACCGCATTTCGTAAAGTAAATAACCTTCCCCAACTCGACCCAGACATTGGAAGGCGTTAAAGGCTTATCATAAAACTTACACTGGTAGTTGTCCCAGCCATCACTAAACTGGTTAGAAGCGATAAAACCTACGACGTCTAGTCCTTTGTCGCCTGCTCCGGCAAAGCGCTTGACGCAATGATAGGAACTTCGAAGAGATGAAGCCCATTCCTCGGTAAACTCTTCCCATTCGTCCGCGCTAAATAGCTGAACACGCTGCGTTTTCGGAACGGGAATGCCCGAATCCACATGCTCTGAGCTATACAACCCTTTTTGAGGATTGGGTAAAAGCTCTTTGAAATCATTTTCGTTCATTGTTTTATTTCGTAGACCGAACGCTAGCATATCTACTTGAACGCGTATGCTCTTTTAAAATGTTATACCGCACTCCGCACGCCCCCCTAACCTTATGAAAAACCGAAACATTAAGTATAGATAGGCAGTATAGCACCAATCATAGAGCCGGCTGCATAACACGGATAGACACGCTGGCTGCCTTTGCCAGCATGGCCGCTTTGGGTCGACAGCAGCCATTAGCCCAGCTTATTCATGAGGCCGGTCTGAAAACGAAGATAGCGGATGGTATTCTCTTGAAAATTCAGTGTGTTCCGCCAAGAACCTGAACCAAGAGAGCCATCCGCTATGGGTGAAAGCCTATCCACCTGGACGCCCTCGTGCAACGGCGCTGTGCGTGTCGAGTTGAGCGGCCAGCGCACCACCAGCGACAGCGGTGCTCTGCTGCTGCGTGAAGCCCTCGACAACAGCGGCGTTATTGAGGCGCTGGAAGACAATCTGGTCGACTTCCGCAACCCGCTACGCATCCGCCACTCGCTGGCCAGTCAGCTGCGCACCCTGGTGCTGCAACGGGCGATGGGCTGGATCGATCTTAGCGATACCGACACGCTGCGCCGTGACCCGCTCTGGCAGTTGGCCTGCAGCGATGCACGCGGTATGACGCCCCTGGCCCAGGACCGGCCGTCTCAAGCCACGTTGTCGCGGCTGCTGAGCTGCCTCGGTCGTAACGACAACATCGATGCCGTGCATGAAGGCCTTCTACGGTTGGTGGTTTGGCGCCTGACCTCGCTGCAGAACGGTGAGCGTCCCAAGCAGCTGACGCTGGACATCGACGGCCTGCCGATCGAGGTCCATGGCCACCAGGGCGGCTCGGCGTTTCACGGGCTTTACGGTGCCCGCATCTACTCGCCGCTGGTCGCCTCGCTGGCCGAGACCGGCGACATGGTTGGCGGCCTGCTGCGGGAGGGCAATGCAGGCCCGGCCGAGAACGCCGACACCTGGATCCCGCATCTGGTGCGGCGACTCAACGAGAGCACCGGGGCTCAGGTTCGCGTGCGCATCGACGCCGGTTTTACCGACAACGACACGCTGGCGGCGCTGGAAGATCGCGGCATCGAGTACCTGGGCCGGCTGCGCAGTCACACTGGCCTGCAGAAGTTGGCGGCGCCACTTCTGAAGCGGCCACCCGGCCGGCCACCCGAGCAGCCTCGCGAGTGGTGCCACGATCTGGAGTATCAAGCGGGCTCTTGGTCGGCACCGCGTCGCGTCGTGCTGGTGGTGCAGGAACGCCCCGATGACCTGCTGCTGCATGCCTTCTTCCTGGTCACCAACCTCGGCAAGTTCGACTGGCCGCCGGAGAAGGTCTTGGCGCTCTACCGCAAGCGCGGCAGCGCCGAGGCGCACGTGGGCGAGGTGAAGTCGGCGCTCGACGTGCACCTCTCGTCGACCGATCGCGGCGCCTCCACCGTTCAGGACGTGATGGCACGCAACGAGGTGAGCCTGCTGCTCAGCCTCTACGCCTATCAGGTCCTGCATGGCCTACGCTGCCTGCTGGAGCGGCAGACCCGGCAAGGCTGGAGCCTTAGCCGGATGCGCGAGCAGGTGCTGAAGGTCGCCGCCACGCTGAGGCTGCACGCTCGGCGAATCACCGTTCACCTGGGTGCCGCCGCCGACAAGTGGTGGCCGACGCTGCTGAAGGGGCTGCCGAAGCTGACCGCACTGAGCTGACGCTCCTGCGAGACCACCACGGCATCAGAAAGCGAGCGACCGGAGCGGCGGTCGGCGACCACGGCTGCTTGGACGGCCGCAATTGATTCCAAAGAGCTATAACAAAGCGGGGAATGGCTCGAATTCTGGCATTACTCAACGACCATTCGCGCTGAAGAAGCCAATCCTGATGAGCGATGCCGCCAGCCAGCACTTTCAGACCGCCCGTCCAGCGTCCTCGTGAATGAGGCGGGCTGATGGGTGCATCTGCGGGCTCTCTCAGCTACCCAGCTCGTAGATTGCTTTGCTCTCGGCAGCTACGACACAGTTGCGCCCGGTATGCTTAGCGGCGTACAAGGCCTGGTCTGCCTCTGCCATCAATTGTGCGAGAGCCTCGAGCTCATCGCTAGCTTGGTGTGCAACACCAAGGCTGATTGTCATATTGATTGACACTGGCCTTGAAACTCCCGCGACTTCAATACAGAAAGGCGTATCAGAGACACAACGACGAAGGCGCTCGGCCAGTGACATGGCCTGTTCGTTTTGCATGCCGGTCGCAAGAACAGCGAATTCTTCGCCCCCCAGCCTCACTAAGCAGTCCTCGGGCCGCAGTTCATGCTGAAGACGGTCTACTAACTGAGACAGCAAAGCATCTCCAACCAAGTGACCGTGGGTGTCATTGATCTGTTTGAAGTGATCAATATCGAACAAGATCAGATGTCGAGGAAATGTGGCGGAGTGCTCGCTCATTTGCCGGTCTAGGCCGCGTCGGTTGAGTGCACCGGTCAGCGCATCCCGCTCTGAAGCAGCCTGTGCTTGCTCTTCTTCTTGCTTACGTTTGCCGATATCGACCAGCACCCCGGCCAGTGCCACTGGCTCTCCCTGATCATTGTGCTGCACCTCGGCGATGACCTCATACCAGGACCACACATCGTCGACAAGACGAACGCGCACATCGAGACGAAACTGGACTGGAGCAGGAGCGTTACGCGACTCCCGGAGCCATGACCAGATCACTGCGCGGTCCGTTGGGTGTAAGCGATTCGCCAAACGCCGCAGCGGCATTCGGGGAGAGGACTCGGGATAGCCCAATGCCACCTTTAGGCCCTGGGAGCACCATACGCGCCCATTGCGAAGGCTGACCTCCCAGACGCCGCAATCGGCGACCTTATGGAACAGTTCGACCTGGCGCGATCGGTGGTTCAATTGATAGCGGTAAAGAGCCGCGGCAACCATCTGGGCTGCCGTCTCCAGCAGGTCGAGGCCTGGGCCCTCCCAGTTGACGGAGCGGTCACAGTCATCAACCCCCAGTGTCCCCCACCAGCGGCCGTCCACGAAGATGGGAACACTGGCCATCGATAGAGTCGCCTGGCTCTCCAGGTGTCGCCTGATGGGCCCTTCTGGGAGCATGGGGGTGCAGAAGCTATGGCGACATCCCCTCTGACGCTCTTCAACCAGTTGCTGATACTCGACCTTATCGAGTGACGAAGCAAAGAACCGAGAACGATAGTGGCTCAGCAACTGGTAGCGTTCCGACGAGGCCCACTCGAAAACATAATCTTGAATCACCTTATCGGGCTGTATCTCCACCAGTTGCAGAATCCATACCCTGCTGGCTCCGGTGACGGGCCCCAGTTCGGTCAGCAGTCGATCGACGCCGTCCGCCCAGTGCTCCATGGCCATCAGCGCCGTGCTGCCACGCGCCAATGCCGCCAAGCAGTCGTCAGCAACAAGAGGCACCTTTGCTACCTCTGTAGGTAGCGAAGATCGGGGAGGGGGGCCAAGCATTGTCGGAACTCTGTTATGGGGCCTTGCTCCCAAGCATGGTTGAGCAATCGGTCAACTACAAGGTGCCGCTGGTCATAAAGTCACCTCCTTTGCTGCCAGGCGTCACCTGGGCAGTCCCTACCCGCCCCATGCATCGGTGTGGGCAACCTATTCCGGGGTGAGCTTCCATGGATTTAGACTTTCGTAGGGGTGAATAAAAACACAGTTCATGTGGTAACAGTAAAACCTATTCTCCGCCATTTGCGAGTCCTTTCCGCAATATCGGGCCGCCCAATTAATTGGGTGGCCCGATATCAGTGGGTGGTTTTGGCTTTATATTCGATATTTTAATTTATTGAGTCCATATGGTCTTCTATATGGTTAGATATTTGGCGCTCTTTGGGTTTCGAATTGAATTCTTGAGCCACGTAGGCTGTCCAGATTTTACTATCTCAGGGTGTGACGAGATATAGACACCCAAAGAAACTATATAATTTGATACTTCACGGAGGATCTCATGTTCCTCTGCTGCGAGTGGGTCTGCTCCATGCTCGGTGGGCAGCATGATGTCGTTGTTCATGAAGTCATATATTTCCGATGTCGTGAATGCCGACCTCAGCATGCAGGGATGATTAATGGGATCTTCATCCATCGGGCTGTTGATTGCTATAGTGAGCCTGTGACCTTCTTTCTCTACGGGCTCGTACCATTCATCAATATTGTAGTGGCGGAGCATTTTGTTCATGTGCCGGGAAATTTCTGATGACTTCATCCAACCTACCAATATTCCATCAACCTTATGGCTGGCAAAAGTTTTGCCATGAGGAACAGAAACCGTAGTAACCTTGGCCGGCCACTGCCATGAGGGAGGATTTGCTGACGTAAACTGATCTTTGCTTACCTTATCGGAGATGGCAGCAGACGGGATGATTACATGGCCGGCCTTTGCATGAAATTGCTCAAGCATGAAGATATCGGCATTGATAGAGGAAAGAATAGCCGGGTCCTCAAGGACGTGCCTCATAACCTCGTAGTCCAACGGCGCATTTTTGGGCAGGCCCAACTGTTTCTTTACAGCGTTGAGGTACCTCTTTGTGAAAGGGGTGTAGTGGTGGTAGTTGAACGCGCTCATCGGTTTCTCCTGGTTGCGATGTGGCATACCCACGGTACAACAAACACCATGGTGAATAGGGAAGCTGGCTGGAATCTCCAATTCCCAAAAAACAAGCCAAATATGGTATAAGCCGTTTTTTGCGTGAGCCTGCCGTCAGGAGAGCCTTCACAAAAAAAGGCTGAAATATGGTATGGCGTGTCTGGAGCCGATTTCGTGCGTGATCCCAAAAGATGGCAAGAATATGCTAAAGGCACGGCTGAGACGGGCTAGCGTCCATGGCCACACCGCGTCTTGCGGCCTTCCTGCCGATTCACCATGATGGCCTGTATCATCAGCAGGCTAAGCGCATTTATCGCCGCCAGAACGACAGGGACGCCCCATGAGCCAGACCGACGCCCAGCTACGCGAGCTGATCCTCACCCTCGTGCCCGATGACGGCAACACCATCGGCAACGCCAGGCTGCTCAAGCAGCTCAGCGAAGAGGCGACCGAGGTCGACAAGCTCGACTATGAGCGAGTGCGCGACGGGCTGATCAAGGAAGGCGTGCTGGGCAAGGGTCGCGGCCGCGGTGGATCCGTATACCGCCTCACTCCTGAGTCTGAAGACACCGTAGAAGCACCGGCTCCAGACCCGGGCGCCCCAGACCTCTCCCTGCAGATGCAGGAGGCCCCCGCCGGGCTACCGCTGAATCAGCAACAGGCCAAACCGAAGCGGGCCACCAAGCCTCGCCAGAAGAAGCCAGACCAGGCCGAGGTGCTCTCCTACCGTTATGACGAGAAGCGCAAGAACAACCCCCATGTGGGCATGGTGGATACCGCCAGCGACGGGGTAGAGGAGACCACCACCTGGGCCTACGACCCCCACCTCGATCCCGAGCTGCAGTTCGACGCCTCTGCTAACCGTGCCCAGGTTGAGACGCTGATCGACGATGCCCTGGCCTCCGGTGACCAGGAGCAGATGAAGGCCGCTCTCGAGGAGCTCAAGCGGCGGCAGTCCCCCTACCTGCAGTGGAGCGGCAAGGCCGAGCGCACCAGCTTCGAGGTGGATACCGTCTCCCTTCACGTCCACGAGCGCATCGACCCCGCCACCATCCTCGGTGAGGTGCAGAAGCGCATGAAGGCGGGCAAGAAGGGGGGCAGCGCCTTCCAGCCCGACATGTTCCACGCCCCCTTCGAGAACCTGCCGCTGCGCGAGGCCATCGACTTCTACAAGCACGAGCGCGACTGGGCCAACCGCCTGATCGCCGGCGACTCCCTGTTGGTGATGAACTCCATGCTGCAGAAGGAGGGCATGGCCGGGCAGTTGCAGATGATCTATATCGACCCGCCCTACGGCATCAAGTACGGCTCCAACTTCCAGCCGTTCACCAACAAGCGCGACGTCAAGGATCGCAAGGATGAGGACCTGACCCAGGAGCCGGAGATGATCAAGGCCTTTCGGGATACCTGGGAGCTGGGCATTCACTCCTACCTGACCTATTTGCGAGATCGACTGGTGCTTGCTCGGGAGCTGCTGAGTGATTGTGGGTCAGTATTTGTACAGATTTCGGATGAAAACCTACACCATGTGCGAGAGTTGATGGATGAGGTTTTCGGGCAAAATAACTTTATCTCAATAATATCAGCCAGGAAAACTACGGGGGAGACTTCTAGGTTTATATCGGTAACTTGTGACTTTGTCGTCTGGTATGCGAAAGATAAAAATAAGGCAAAGTTTAATCAGGTTTTTTCTCCAAGGACTGAGAATGCGCAACAAAGATATAATCAGCCTGATGCATTATCAGAAGGAGCACTGTATCGGCTTGATGATGTCACGAGCGCGAGATCATCAAGTGAGAAAGATCTTAGATCGGTAACTCTTCATGGCCAAGATTACTCGCCAGGTCGGCGAACATTCAGAACAGAAAAGAACGGGATGAGGAGGTTGCTCTTATCTAATAGGCTCACTGGGAATGGAAGATCGTTGTCATATAAGCATTTTCTAGAAGATTTTCCAGCTGCGCCAGTAAGCAATTTATGGACAGATATAAGTGGTGCAGTGCAAAGTCGCTCTGACCCCAAAGTCTATGTTGTTCAAACAGGTACATCGTTAATCGAACGCTGCCTACTAATGACCACCGACCCAGGTGATCTAGTGTTGGATCCCACCTGTGGCTCCGGCACTACCGCCTATGTTGGTGAGAAGTGGGGGCGTCGCTGGGTTACCTGCGATACCTCCCGGGTGGCCGTCACCTTGGCCAAGCAGCGTCTGATGACCGCCAGCTACGACTACTACGAGCTGAAGTATCCCCAGGAGGGACTGGGCGGGGGCTTCATCTACAAGACGGTGCCTCACATCACCCTCAAGTCGATCGCTAACAACCCCGAGATCGATGAGCTCTACGAGCAATACCATCCGGCCATCGAGCAGGCTCTGACCAAGCTGAACCAGTCGCTGAAAGGCGAGCCTCTCGCCTTCACCGTCACCGAGGGTGGGCGCAAGGGCGACAAGGTCGACTTCGCAGCCCCCGACAGCAAGACGGTCACGCTCCCCTCGGGTGAGACTGCCAAGGTCAACGAGCTGCTCGAGTGGGAGGTCCCCTTCGACTTCCCCGACGAGTGGCCGGAGGCCGCCAAGCCACTCTTCGAGGCGTTCCATAGCGCCCGCCAGACGATGCAGCGCCGCATGGACGAGAGCATTGCCAACCATGCCGGCCAGGAGGTGCTCTACGACCAGCCCGAGGTGAGCCGCGACAAGCTGCGCATCACTGGCCCCTTCACCGTCGAAGCGGTGCCCTTTGCTACCGTGCTGGGCCTGGATGAGGCAGAGCAGCCCAAGGAGGCCGACGTCGCCGTGGCTCGCTCCGGGGCCACCTCCCGCCATGCCCAGTGGCGGGAAGAGCTGCTCAAGGCCGGTATCCGTGGCAAGGGCGGTCAGCACCTCAAGCTGATGGACCTGGAGACTCTGCCCGGCGCCAAGTATCTGCACGCAGTGGGCACCGTCGCGGAGACAGGTGAGCGCGTCGCCGTCAGCTTCGGCCCCGAGTATGCTGCCCTGGAACAGCGCCAGGTAGAGATCGCCAAGAATGAGGCCGGTGACCTCTTCCCGACACCTAGGCTGCTGGTTTTCTGCTCCTTTACCTTCGATCCAGAAGCCGCCAAGGACATCGACAGCATCAAGGGCATCCAGGCCCTCAAGGTGCAGATGAACACCGACCTGCTCACCGAGGACCTCAAGAAGAACGCCCGCAGCAACGAGTCTTTCTGGCTGATGGGGCAGCCGGACGTCGAGGTGCATACCCTCAAGGACGGCAAGCTGCAGGTCGAGGTGCATGGTTTCGACTACTTCGATACCAAGAGTGGCGAGCTCAAGTCCGGGGGTAAGCGCGATATCGCCGTGTGGGAGCTGGATACCGACTACGACGACCGCTCCCTCTACCCGCGCCAGGTATTCTTCCCCATGGCCGGCAAGAAGGATGGCTGGTACAAGCTCAAGAAGGATATCCGTGCCGAGCTCAACGAGGAGCTGCTGGACAAGTACCACGGCACCAAGTCGTTACCCTTCGAGCTCGGCGACAACCGCTGCATCGCGGTGAAGATCGTCGATAACCGCGGCATCGAATCGCTGAAAGTCGTTCGGCTGGACTGACCCATGACACAGCACACCAGCCTCTTCGAGGTGCTGGCTCGCCATGAGGGAGTCGACACCGAATACAAGGCAGCCAAGGGCGGGCTGCCCAAGAGCCTGTGGGAGACCTACAGCGCCTTCGCCAACACCGCGGGTGGGACGATCTACCTCGGAGTGAAGGAGGGCGATGAGGGCCCATCCACAGCCGGTCTCACCGAGGCGGATGTGGATAAGCTGCGCGGTGAGTTCTGGGTCACGCTCAACAACCCGCAGAAGGTCAGCGCCAATATTCTCCAGGAGCACCACGTTAGCGTCGAGACCCACCAGGGCGACGCCATCCTGGTAATAGAGGTGCCCCGCGCCACCCGCAGCGAGCGGCCGGTCTATATCGGCGTCGACCCCTTCAAGGGCAGCTACCGCCGCAATCACGAGGGCGACTTCCGCTGCAACGAGGCCGAGGTGCAGCGCATGTTCGCCGACCGCCTCGACCAGCAGCCCGCGGACAGCCGCATCCTCGAGTACTTCGGTTTCGACGACCTCGACACCGGCTCGCTCAAGCAGTATCGCAATCGCATGGCGTCACGCGCCCCCAACCATGCCTGGTTGACCGAGGATGACCTCGGCCTGCTGAAGAAGCTCGGGGGGTGGCGCAAGGATCGCCGCACCCAGCAGGAGGGGCTGACCGTAGCCGGGCTTCTGATGTTCGGCAAGACGCAGGCCATCCAGGACCCCTTGGCGGTGCCGGGCTTTCATCTCGACTACCGCGAGCGCCTGGCCGAGGATGACGACATCCGCTGGAGCGATCGCCTCACCATCGACGGCACCTGGGAAGCCAACCTCTTCCAGTTCTACCAGCGCGTCGTACAGAAGCTCAGCCATGACCCTGCCCTCAAGGTGCCCTTCCGGCCCGACCGTCGTGCCCAGAGCGATGCTCACGAGGCGCTGACGGAGGCCCTGGTCAACGCCCTGATCCATGCCGACCACACCGGCCAGGGCGGCATCGTGGTTGATCGCTTCAAGGAGCGCTTCGAATTCTCCAACCCCGGCACCCTGCTGCTCTCCCAGGAGCAGCTGCTGGCCGGAGGGGTCACCGAGTGTCGCAACAAGTCGCTGCAGCTGATGTTCCAGCTGCTGGGCGTCGGCGACAAGGCCGGCTCCGGCCTCGACAAGATACGGCGTAGTTGGCATGCCCAGCTATGGCAGCCACCCAGCCTGAAGGAAACCCTGCGCCCCGATCGCGTCATCCTTACCCTGCCGCTGATCAGCGTGATGCCCGAGGACGTGATGGCACGCCTTCAGCAGCGCTTCGGGCAGGCCTTCGAGGCGCTCTCCCCCGATGAGGCGCAGACGCTGGTCATCGCCGCCCTGGAACAGCAGGTCACCAATCGTCGCCTGCAGGAGATGCTGACCCTGCACCGGGTCGATATTACCCAGATGCTCAGCGGCCTGGTCGAGAAGGACATGCTGGTGCCCCATGGGCGCAGCCGGGGGGCCTTCTACACCCTGCCGGCGTCGCTCGCTGCCCCCACCGACCTCAAGGTGGAGAGCAGCTCCCCACCCGCCGACACTATGTTCCCTCATAGTGAGCCGAGCTCCCCCCACAAGGGCACTACGTTCCCGCATAGTGAAGGGAGCTCTCCCCACAGCGATGCCGATGAGCACGCCCAAGCGTGGGAAGCACTGCAGCGCATAGCAGCCCCGGTCGCTGCCGCCAAGCGCACCACGCCCGAGACGATGCAGGCGACGCTGCTCAAACTCTGCCAAGGCCGTTTCCTCACGTTGCGTCAGCTGTCCGAGCTGCTCCAGCGTTCGCCCAAGAACATCGGTGAACGGCATGTGGCCCCGCTGGTGAAGGCAGGCAAGCTCAAGCTGCGCTACCCCAATGTCCCGAACCACCGGCAGCAGGGCTATCGCACGGTAGAAGGAGTTACCGAATGACGACCCAATCTCTGATCATCAACTCGCCCTACGATGCCCCCTCGACCTACTGGGAGCGCGACGGCAAGCAGATGACCCTCCAGCAGGGGCGTCGTCCGGCGGCCTACGAGATCTTCGATACCCGCAACAACACCCAGCGCACCGAGCCCCTGGAGCAGGTCAACCGTATTCGTCAGCGCGTCGATGAGTGGCGGACGGATGGCTACCCCGGTGTCACCAGCGTCACCCGCCAGCTGCTCGATCACTGGCACGCCCGGGGCGACTGGGACCCAGATGCCTGTCGCTGGGATGGTGGGCCGCGCCAGTACCCGTTCTACTTTTGCCAGCTCGAGGCCATCGAGACCCTGATCTGGTGGCTGGAAGCCCAGGAACCCTACCGGCAGGGCATCTTCCTCAGTGGTGACGGCGGCCCCTGGGAGCGCATCTGCAACAAGATGGCCACCGGCTCCGGCAAGACCTCGGTGATGTCGCTGATCATCACCTGGCAGACCCTCAACGCCATCCATTACCCCAAGGACCGCCGCTTCTCCAAGGCGGTGCTGATCGTCACCCCGGGGCTCACGGTGAAGAGCCGCCTGCAGGTCTTGAAGCCAGGCCACCCCCAGAACGTCTATGACGAGTTCAACCTCTGCCCTAACGAAGCCATGCGGCAGCAACTCAACCGGGTCGAGCTCGTCATCGAGAACTGGCACACCCTGATGCCGCTCAAGGAGCAGGCTCGCTCGGTGGTCAAGAAGGGCAAGGAGAGTGACGAGGCCTTCACCCGTCGCGTACTGGGGTCGCTGGCTAACGAGCGCGACCTCATTGTGATCAATGACGAGGCCCACCACGCCTATCGCCAGCAGGCCGAATCCAAGGTCAGCAAGAAGCAGGCCGAGGAGCTGGGCATCGACCTGGAAGAGGCCACCCGCTGGATCGAGGGGCTGGACCGCATCCACAAGACCCGACGTATCCGGCGCTGCTTCGACCTCTCCGCCACGCCCTTCGCCCCCACCGGCAAGAGCAACACCGAGTCCGGCCTGTTCGAGTGGATCGTCTCCGACTTCGGCCTCAACGACGCCATCGAGGCGGGGCTAGTGAAGACGCCGCGGGTGGTGGTGCGCGACGACGCCCTGGCCAACGCCAAGACCTACGCCAGCAAGCTCTACCACCTCTACCGCGAGGATGAGGTGAAGGAGGACCTCAACCGCCGAGCCGAGTCCACCGCCCCCCTGCCGGACCTGGTGCAGAAGGCCTACGCCTTGCTGGCCTACGACTGGAAGGAAACCCGGAACCAGTGGGAAGCGGCCGGCCACACCATTCCCCCGGTGATGCTCACCGTCTGCAACCGCACCGAGACCGCGGCGCGTATCGAGCACTTCTTCAACGGCGGCGACTGCCTGATCCAGGATACCCAGGCCCCAGATGCCACCCTGCGGGTCGATTCCAAGGTGCTCGAGAAGGCCGAGCAGGGTGAAAACATCACCAAGGACAAGCAGTACGCCGCCCGGCTGGAAGCCCTGATCAAGGCCGCCAAGCTCCCTGCCGACAAAGAGGCCGACCTGCTGACCATGAAGCAGGAGGAGCAGCTGCGCGCCCTGGTCGATACCGTCGGCAAGCGCGGCCAGCCGGGGCAGTATCTTCAGAAGGTCATCTCGGTGGCCATGCTCTCCGAGGGCTGGGATGCCGCCAACGTCACCCACATCATGGGGCTACGTGCCTTCACCAGTCAGCTATTGTGTGAGCAGGTGATCGGGCGTGGGCTGCGCCGCGTTTCCCACGACATGGACGCAGACCGCAAGTTTCTCCCCGAGTACGTCAACGTCTTCGGCGTGCCGCTCTCCATCTTCCAGGATGCCAGCGAAGGCGGCGAGGCACCCCCGCCGCCAAAACCAAGCGTGCGCATCGAAGTCGAGCCTGGTCGCAACCACCTGGAAATCCGCTGGCCCAACGTCGATCGTATTGACAACGTGCTCAAGCCGGAGCTGGTGATCGACTGGCAGAGCGTGCCCACGCTTACCCTCGACCCGGCCCAGACTCCGCTCAACGCGGATATCGCCCCCTCGCTGACCGGCTCCCCCAACCTGACCATGGTCACCGAGATCGACCTGGAGCGAGCGGTGGAGGAGTTCCGGCTGCAGAATCTGATCTTCCGCGCGGCTCGCAAGCTCTACCTGCAGAACCAGGCCACCTTCGGCGGCGACAAGCAGTACCTCGCCGTGCAGCTGATTCGGCTGGTCGAACAGTTCCTGGAAAGCGACAAGCTGGATATCCCCAGCCTCTGGCACCAGGACCCGGTGCGTCGCCGGCTGCTGTTCGCCCTCAACATGGATACCGTGGTGGGGCACGTCAGCCGCCACGTCACCGAGCAGAACGTGGAGCGTCAGGAGCTGATCTTCGAGGAGCACCAGCCCATTGGGGCCACGGCCTACATGCGGCCCTGGCTCACTACCAAGCCCTGTGCCCCGACCGAGCGCTCCCAGATCAGCCACGTCGTCTACGACAGCGCCTGGGAGAAGATGGTAGCCGATGTCTGCGAGGACCACTCCGGCATCCTTGCCTGGGCCAAGAATGACCACCTCGACTTCAAGGTGCGCTACCTCTGGCGTGGCTCCTCGCGCAACTTCGTGCCCGACTACCTGATCCGACTCACCAACGGCAAGACGCTCGTGCTCGAGGTGAAGGGCCAGGACAGCCAGCAGAACGCCGAGAAGCGTGCCGCCATGGAAACCTGGGTAAAGGCCGTCAACGAGCAGGGCGGCTTCGGCCAGTGGGCCTTCGACACCGTGTTCGAGCCGGCACAGACGCGGGACGTCATCGAGAGGTATCTGTAACTGGCTTTATATCGAGGATGTCTAAGAGATTGATATTGAACTATCTTCCATCCTCGATGTACTCAAGTAGGTCTCCTACCTCGCAGCCGAAATAACGGCACAGTTCGTCTATTACGTCCAGTTCCACCCGACTGGCATTTTCGTGATAGAGACGCGTGATGGTGCCCCGGTTGATGCCCGTATCACGTGCTACATCGGTGATCTTCATCTTGCGCTCACCCAGCATACGAGAGAGATGGCACTTGATCATCTTTCCACCATATGAATCAATTTGATCTCCTGTGGGCCAAAATGGCTTGCAAAAGACATTCTGTGGGCTATAGTGATCTACAGGAGATCATATAGAGCAATAAAAGTGGCTCTTTGGTCTCCTGGGAATCATAGCACATAAGGAGACCGACATGGCCCATGTCTATCTTACGACGTCTGAGTTGGCCGAGCGTATCAAGTATGACGTTCGCACCATCCGTGAGCGCCTGAAGGACCGCGTCCTGCTGGAGGGTATCCATTACATCCGTCCGTTCGGGGGGCGCAAGATTCTCTACCTATGGGAGCCGATCGAAAGAGATATGAAGCTTTACTCCGCCGAGGAAAGCTTTGGCGTGCCGATGGCACGGGGAGGTGTCTGCCATGGGTAAGATTGTCGCGAGGAAGGAAACCGGGAAGCTCTGTTTCGACTTCCGCTATTTGGGCAAGCGCTGCCGTGAGCAGACAGCACTGGACGATACGCCGACCAACCGTCGTAAACTGATGAAAATCATGGAGAAGATCGAAGCGGAGATCACCTTGGATAGCTTCGACTACGGGCGCTACTTTCCCAACAGCTCGAGAGCCGAGACACTCAGCAAGCGTGCGCTGAAGCTACAAGGTGGATACCGGGAGACGCCGCTGCTGTGCGAGTTTGCCGAGACTTGGTTTGCTGAGAAGGAGATTGAGTGGCGAAACTCGCAAATCAAGACGGTACGCAGCAGCCTCGATCGCCACATCTTGCCCCAATTGGGGGAGAAAGAGGTCGGCAGCATCACCCGAGCAGATATTCTTGAGTTCCGGTCATCTCTCGCCAAAGTGACTACCCGGAGCGGCAAGAAACTGTCTGCCAGTCGCATGAACCACATCATGACGCCTCTGCGCATGATGCTGAATGAAGCCGCCGACCGCTTCGAGTTTAGCTCACCGTACCGGGGGATTAAATCACTTCGAGTGCCGCGCACCGACGTCGAGCCGTTCACCCTTGAAGAGGTGTGGCGGATTATCGATAGCGTGCGGCCCGACTTCCGGAACTACTATACCGTGCGCTTCTTCACCGGTATGCGCACCGGCGAGATCGACGGCTTGCCCTGGGCCAACGTCGATTTCTCCCGCCGCCAGATCCTAGTCAAGGAATCGCTGGTACACGGCGAGGTGGTGGACACCAAGACGGATGGCTCGAGCCGTGCTATCGACATGTCGGAGCCGGTCTACCAGGCACTGAGGGCGCAGCAGCGAGTAACTGGTGCTCAGCGGTTGGTGTTCTGCAACCGGGTGGGCAACGCGCTAGACCACCAGAACGTCACCAAGCGCGTCTGGTACCCGCTGCTTGATGAGCTGGAGTTGAGTCGACGACGGCCTTACCAGACCCGGCATACAGCCGCTACGTTGTGGTTGGCCGCGGGTGAGAACCCGGAATGGATCGCTCGGCAGATGGGCCATACCACGACGGAGATGCTGTTCCGTGTCTATTCACGCTATGTACCCAACCTGACCCGACAGGATGGCTCGGCTTTCGAAGCCATGCTGAGGAATGCTCAACAGGATCCAGATATCAACGAAGAAGACTCGGAGGAGGTGAGCCATGCCCGCTGATATCTACAGCATTGCCGCAGTTCAAGACACCTTGATCACTCAGTCGGCGCGCCGCAATGTCCGCAAACTGGCCAGTGCTGTCAGGCTGGCTCTCAATATTCGTCCCGGCTGTAGTCTGGTGATGTTGATTGGTACTGGCTCCGAGCGAAATAACCAGGAGGCATTGGAGTCTTGGGTGGCGCAAACCCTGATTGATCGTGACCTGCTGCCGACCCGTGAGGTTATCCCAATGCTCATTGACGCTCTGGAAAAAACATTGACGCGTTGGGAAGAGGGAGGTAGATAATGATGAGACAAGTAAATAATCCTCCCTGCATCATCGAGGCAGTGATGCAGGTAGAGCGCCACGACTGGCTAATACCGGAGCTGGAGAGTAGTACACGACGGATATGGCTCTTGGGCAATGGGAGGCGATTTGAGGTCAATTGGCGTGACTGGGTGCAGGAAACACTGATCCTTCCAAAGCCAGGCATGTGGATTCATGCGAGACTTCGGGCCCAGCAGGTTCCGTCCGGTTCCTGGATGCTGGAACGATATGTAGTGCTCAAGCCGTAATAAAGGATGGCTCGGTCAGGGGTGTAGCCTGGCCGAGCCAAATGCATTTAAGAAATATTGTACGAAAAGAAAAACAAGTTAATATATAATTTATACCATCGCTTCCTTCCAGCCTGCGATGCCGGCCATTGCTAGCCAATGTGACCGTCAGTCAATGTCAACTATCCGTTCCCTTTCTATGTTTGGAGAACACAGAACAGGAGAAAGGAAACTCATCATACAGATTGCTCACTAGTCATTTTTTCAAGCAAGTCTGATTCTATTACGACACCAGCTGTGAAAATGGAAAACCTGAGGCAGGGCCAGAGAGTGTATTTAAATTCCTCTTGAGATTTTTCATAGTAAAGTCGTAAGTTAGCAAGTCCGTTAGGGTCCCGTGTGGGTTGATCATTCTCACGGATCATGCACTTTACTTGTGATCGCTTAATTTCGAGTAATTGACTCCAATAGGCTTGAGCTTCTGCAGGGTTGGCACCGGATGGTATCTCAACGAATAATTTTGCATATGACATTATTTGCAATTTTTCGCACATCTTAAGTGCAGGTCCAAGGTGGCGCTTGTCACGGAAGTTGACTTGGCCAGCTGACCTCTGAATTGCGCTGTGAAATATTTCTAGTGAATCATAGCACTGTTCAGGATCTTCAAGATACCACTCAATAATTTTGTGAAAGAAGGTGTTGCTTTCCTTCTGATGCTCTGGAGACCTAGGTGGAGCTAAACACCTCTTTATTTCAGGAAGGTATGCCCTGATAATCTTATCACCAGTCAACGGATTCTTTACACGTTGCTTACCATAACGCTGGCGCCCGTTACGGCGGCTGGTTGTCATTTCCATAAGTGATGATGCTTTAATGACCCACTGATCAATCACGATATCAGGCATTTGGAAACGATATGCAATAGCTAAAACCGATTGTCTCAGGGACTTGCCAATGGCTTCCTCTCTTTCGATGCTTGCCAAAATCCTATATACAAATAGGGGGCTAATTAATTTTATCATTGGTGTTGCAATGTTATTTACTTTAGTCAGGGTGAAAGTTTCCCAGTGCCCTTCAGGTGGGGGCTCAAGGTATGGACGCCATACTTCTTTACCTAAACCAGCTATTAGCTCTTTTGATGTGGTCTCACCTTTTATTTTCTTCCGCGACCTCCACACAGGCAGCGACTCTCTTGACAAGCCTAAAAGCGCAGCTTGTTGATCCTGTGGGAGAGCCAAATCATCGGACTCCCAAAGATGATTGCCAAGTATCAAGTCAGTTAAATGTGAGTAGCTCCGAAGAGTCTCTGCAGGACTGATATGACCATGGTAGCTACTAATTAACCATATCCTTCCTCGGCATGTCTGTTTACTTTTCGCCATTCCCAGTGCGCTAGATAAGTCATGGTGATAGTATGGAATGGCACATTCACCATTGTCATCCGTTACAAACTTTTTGGGTAATGGCCTGCCATTTCCAGGGTTGTCAATATGGGCATGAGCGAATGTTACACTTGAATGTCTCAAATGATGGAATCGGGCATTCGGCATACCGCTAGCGATTTTCAGTGCTTTTGTTATGGGAAGGAATAGCTCCATGTCGCTTAGTGGCCGGTGGTCTTGGCCCGGGAGGCAAAGAAAAAGTTCTTTTCCAAGCGCTTTATAACCGGTTTCAGAGTGGCGTTTATCTAACCAATAAACTACTTTTTCCATCTCATTTTTTGACAAGAATGGATCCATGGGGATGCGGCGGGTTGCGGACTCTGATTTACCATTATGGATCCAACTTTCCATGTTCGACATGGTCTCACTCAGATTTTGATTTACGTCAGCGATCTTTAGATTTCTTATTTCGCCTCTTCTAAGACCACATCGATATCCTAAAATTAAGGCGATATGTTGTATCTCTTTAAACCTAAATGCTTGGTCTGATTTAACTATTATGTCTAGAGACCTTTTGTACTCAGCAGGCGTGATTATGTTGTTGTCAACTCGTGTTTCCTGGCGAGCTGAAGACCCTATTTCAAGGGGAGGTATATCCTCAAATTTTTCCATCAAGAACTCATGAAATTGGCTAAGGGACCATGATTTAATGTTGTAGTTGTGGTCGCTGCTTGATTTGGAAAGGATATTCTCATAAATATTTGCCCATTCCTCATGACCTAGTGAAGACAGGTCTTCATGTTGAGATGCCAATGAAGTTAATAAACGACCATTGATTCCTGATTTCCCAATATAATTTTTTATAGTAGAGATTGATATCTTAGATTTCTGCACGCTGCCATTTATCAAAAGGTGGTAAGTCCAATGACCAATAGCTTGAATGATAGGGCTATTCAGATGTGAAGATGACAAGAAGTTATGAATGTTGTCTTTTACATATTTTCTTCCCGAGCTTCCGGCATAGCTGTCCGTTTTCAACAAGTCGTATAATTCAGTGAACCTCTGTGTTTGGTCTGTATTCGCAGCTCCAGTGTGTAGAGACTTTTTTCCGATGGAAATTCCAGGATTATAGAAAGGTTCAGTGCTATCATCATCACCTTTTTTTTCAAGGCTACTGTCTATCTTTCTTGTCATCAAACGATGCCAGCCTGATGGGTCTAGCGAAATACTGACATTTTTTGATTTTGAATAGTGTACCAAATAGCCGGGGAGAGTGTGAGACGCTGCAGCCACTCCATAAGAAATGAGAGTTTCCAAGAGTTTCTCCTGAGACATTGATATTCTTTTGTCAAGATCCTGAACATACTCCTGCAGGCACTGATAAACGCTCTTGTTTAGATGATGGGTACCTGACATTTTTTTGTAATAGCTGAGCAAAGCCAATGAGCTCGTTGGTCCAGGGAATAGCCTTCTATATATTTTTTGGTCGTTTTTTGGCTCATTATTTAAGCTGCTCTCTAGTGCAGTAAGTGAGTTTTTGTGTTTTTCTGTAATACTTCCTTCCAAAGTAAGGTATATTTTTTCATCCAGTACTCCAACACCATTTGAAACAGCCTCACTAAGTTTTTTAATCCAGTATTTGTTTAACAGTGCTCCTTCTGTTATCAGGCAAAAAGCAAACCTTCCAAATGCCCAGCCGGGTGAACGGAATTCTGTTGACTGGGCTAGGCCTGCCTTTTCATGTTTATCCATAAGTTCATCGTATTCAGATAAAAGTTTATAGCTTTTTATAGTGAATGGGTTTTCTTCCCTAGCTTTGGTAACCATTGGCGAGGGTACTGAAACATCCCAGCCTAAATCCCTGCAGCCTTTATCTAGGCCGCGGGACAAAAAATTGTGAGCAATCTTATGTGCAGCACCACTATGCTCCTTGGCAATCCAATCAATGAGATCTTCAATCTTGGAATCTACAACCTGAATTCCTTTGACTCCATTTACCAGGCGCGGGTCAATGAGATAGACCCTTTCAATCACACTTTTTTTAATTTTGTGCTTTTCATTCTTTCTTTGTGCAGCACGTACTAAGTCGCCGGGAGTATCATCGGCATATTTTACAGGCTCACCAAGCCCCCATCCGTTCCATACGCTACCGAGATTCATGAAAACCCCCTAGCCACCTTCCATTGGCTCCTTTCGAGCAAGGTCTCTATTGCCGCTCTTGTTGTCGATAAGTACTGGTGTGTACAGAATGTCGAAAACCGGCTGTATGGTACTTGGTCGCAGCCCCAATGCCCCATGAATGTATCAACATATTCACCTGGAACCTCAAGCTCTCGCAGTCTTGTCCGTAGATAGTGTCTGTTCATATTGAGTGGCGGTTTTGTTTCCAAGGATAGGTGCCTCTGCAGCCTTTCTGGAGTTACTCGCTGAGGTTCCATATTCCTAGAGAGAAAGAATAATGGCCTACTGGTGTTTTTGTCGAAAATGATTGATAGCCTCTCTTTCAAGAAGTTGCAGTGCTCAACATAATGATTAACTTGGTCAACAAGAAGTCCTGTTGCCGGTACTAGCCTTGAGTTTGTCAAGTTGTCATCAACTTTGTCAGAAATTACAACAGTTTTTCTTCGTATATTGATATGGCTAAGGTCTGAGAGGGGGTCTTTTATACTTCTGTAGCCTGTGCTGAACATGATAAGCATTGCTGTATATAACGTCAGAGCGTTATGCGTCCGAACGATAAATTGAGGGTCATATGTTTTCATTTTTTCATTCATGCACCTTTGGTAAAGATCTTTTGCTACTTCAAATATATAAGACTCCTTTGGTGTTATTGGCGATCCTACTCTTTCTTTCTCTCTACTTTCATCCAAGAAATCTAGTTGTTCGGGCGATGATCCTATGGCTGCATCTTGTATGCGCTTCATTACGTTTTCATAAACTTTGCACAAGTGATCGATCCTTGGAGTGTAGTAATAAAGCGATGAAATAGAGCCTGTCGCTGGAAGTGTTCCTGTTATGAGGGAAGCTTCAGCGATATCTCCACTGCTAAAAACTGTTTGGTGAAACAATGTATTTGTGATCCTGTGTAATGTTAAGCGAGTTTTGAATTTTTTATTTGTCGCTGATACTATTTTTTTGACATTCTCTTCTAGCGTCTTTTGACGGTTTTCATTGAACAGACCTGATGACCGTTTATGTGAGCGATCGCTGGCTTTTTTAATTGAACTACTCATCAGCCTCCATATCTCAATTGGAATTTTGAAGGAAGATTTCTCTACCGTTGTCTCAAAATTGTCTTTCCAATTCGAATTCAATTGACGCCTAGACTCTGGTTCAATAATCCCACTCGCCCATGAATTATCTTCGACGATAATAAATATATCGTTTTCGTTTATTCGTTTTGGTAGGTGAGTCCTTTTTCTCACTACCCTTGTGTTAATGATGCTTTCCAAGGGGCGTCCAGTAATTAGCATCAGGCATATCACAGTTGTGGCATGTGGATTGTGTTGTGATAAAACTGACTCCCATAGCTTTCTGATTTCGTAGCTGCTCAGTTGATCCCATCTAAACGGGATCAACTGAGCATTTTTCTTGATATGCTTGTCGGCTAATTGGGTACGGAACGTAGACTGTAATGTGGTGTCCCCTTTTTTTGTTTTTAAGGGCTGTGACTCACGTTGGTACTCTATGTTAGATATTTCCTCCGTGATCGCGAGCCCAGTTGACTTTAGGTTTTGTTCAATGTGGTTAATTTTTTCCCTATCGCTTGTGCCGTAGCATATTTCCCTAGATATTATTGTCGGTGATGCATTTAGCCCACTTAAGACAAACTCAAACTTCAACTTTTCTTCGAATACATTTGAGGCTTTTCGATTTTTTCGTTTTAACGGTCCTTCATGCGGTGATCGGGCAGCATACGAAAATGCTAAAAATCTTTCTATGTTCTTTACATAGGAAGCATCATTTTCTTCAAGGAAGTTTTCGTACTTATTTTGCTCAGTAGTTTCTTCCAGTTTCCTATATATCTGAGTGGTGTCAAATATATCAAAAGCAATGTTCTTCATTGCCTCATTAGATATTAGCCGTACCGAGCGACAGGCAGCCTCGAGGTTAGGTTTGTATCGATCTTTATATAGTTTTTTATTTTTCTGGTTGTTATAGTCTGCCGATTTATCCCTGAGGATTTCATCCCTCCACCATTTAGCAGCATGGATGATATGTGCAGTTATGGTGTAGCTTGCCTCAACCAACTCTTCTGGCCTTTTTCGTAACTCACTCAGGAGTGATGTTATTGGAGAGTCTGACAGAATCCCCCGAGAGCCGGATTTTGGAATATCTTGCAAGGTTTTCATCAATTTTGTTTTTTTCGTCTCTGACAAAAGCTCCTCTCGTGAATTGCTGAGTGTTTGCAAATTCCAGCAGGAGTAGTCCCCGTTGAATTCACTAACAATCCTCTCTAAGTTTTCGATGATTCTTTCAATGCAGTCTCCCCAGTCAGTGACTCCATAATAGTCTTGGCGTGGCTGTAATGCCTCTTCTATTACGTTAATAGTGTCTTTTGAAACTTCGTGATGTGACATGTTCATGGTTTACATTTTTGTTCTGGGGTTGATTTGAGTTATTTCGCAGAATCCTTTCTTGGATTCAAATTTCTTACATATTTTTATAAGTATTTTTTCGTCGGTATTGAGGAGGGCTTCTCTTAGCTGAAGGGCTCTTTGTGAACTTATACTGTTTTCCAGGCTGAAAAACAAAATATTAATAAGCTCATTGGTGGCAATAAGATTTATTTGATCATGTTGTGGTATGTGCTCTATCACAATGCATGGCACCCTCTTTTCTTCAAGGCTTTTAGCTACCTCGAGTGAACGAAAATTTCCAACCAAGATGAAGTTGTTGGCTTTGTTTTTGCAGACCAGTATGGGGTGCTGGTATAAGAAATTTTTCCTGCTGTCCTCGCTTAGCAGGCTTAGATCTTTTATTACTGGGATGCTGCTCATCATCAACATCTCTATATGTGAGGATGTTGCGGGAAGAGAAATCTTCTCTATGTTGATCACCTTGAGGCTAGGCTTGGAGTATTCTGAAGACAAAAGCATTCTCTTCCCTTGATAATGTCATGGGATGATTCGGCCGCAGAAAGCCACACTGGTTGATGTGGTATCAGCCAGCTACAGTGACTCGTAGGCGTTGTTTGCTAGATGTAGAGCGCTCCGGTAGGACGTCAGCGCTTTCAAATCTATCGGCTATTCATATTTGACTTACTCCTCGTTGGCCTTGTTCTAAGATGTCTCTGAGCAGTGTTTGGCAGCTGGTGACCGCATCACTCAGTGGTCTTCTCCAGCATGGCTAAAAGCGACTCTTTGAATATGCTATCAACCGGCCTATCGGCGATTGGGAAAATTCGGCAAGTTTTTTGATATCGTTTTGGTATAAGCATATATCTATATGTTTATTCATCATTGCTAGCCTCTCATGTGCCTCGTGAAGACCATGCTAGCCAGCTGCTGCGCCAATCCCATGGATTTTTAGATCTGGCTGCTTGTCATCGGTGAGAGCTTTCGGATGATCGACGTCCCCATGATCCATGCTGGCTGAAAACCGCATTTCTCGCGCCTTGATGGTAGCGTGGGCTCCTACCAGAACCATGAAATCCACGATTTGATGATGTGGTGTTGTGGCTAGAAAATCTTGCCCTCATGCAGGAAGGCTGCACCCAGAAGCAGTTCCATGGGCGATGTATGGGGAAGGGGAGATGAGGTGCTGAGAACAATGGCTCTGAATGTTCAGAGCCAGCAGTTGGTGGCTAGATGGAAATCCCAGCTTGGTGGAGCTAGCCCCGCTCAAGTGGTCACTGGTTTTTCAATCTCGAGTCCAGCTCGGTAAGCCTCGAAAGCATGCTGTGCGGCGCTGATGGCCCGTTGCTGCTCCTGAGCATTGAGCCGTGTTGTGGTGAGTTGTGCCACGAAGTTACGCCAGTGCCAATGTCCCTGCGAAGCTGCGAAGAAACTCACTGGCGCGGCTTCTCCCAAGGTGTCGTGCAAACACCGGACAATGACTTCGGCCCCGAGGCGTGAGCCCTCCAGTACGTAGCGAAGGCCCAGCAACTCTGCGGCACTCCGGGGCACAGAGGGCCTGTGCGAGATGTCCGTGTCAGTCTGCGCAACGCCGAGCGCCGCCAGGTCGGCCTCCAGTGCCGGTAGGCGACAGGGGGAGAGCAGCTCGGCTTGTCCGAGATACATGGCTCCCTCCGCGACGGCGCCCTCCAACGCCGCCTGTGGCGCGTGCAAGGCGAGTAGCGAGCGCCTGTAGCCATTCAGGGTCAGGCCCGGGCGCAGCAGCCGCTGCAGCTCTGGGTGGTGATCCAACGCGTGGTGATAGTCACGGGTGGAATCCCGTAGCTGCAGCAACAGGGCTGGGGCTCGGGCGATGTCTCGGCGCGTTTTACTCATCACGGCCGAAGGCCGAGGCCAGTACTCGCAGCTTGAGCAGCTTGAGGTGGGTGTTGGCGGGCCAGGGACGTGAGTAGCCCAGGCGCTGTTCCACCCAGCGCTCGAAGGAGCGCCTTGGAGCAATGGGATGCTCACCACTCGGGTTCTCGGTGGGCTTGTCGGGGTTGCCGCCCCAGGCCACCTCCTGTACCTCCTCGCGCCGGCACAGCAGCAGACGCAAGCGTCTGCCGTCTTCCAGCGTAACTTCACTCGCCAGCAATCCGGCTACCTCGGAGAGCGGCATGTCCGGGCACTCCCGGGAGAGGCTCTCGCTGATACGGGTGGAACTTGCGTCGCTATCGCACCAGGCTAGCACTGCCTCCAGTGCCTCTGGTTCCAAGTGCAGACCGTCGCTGTACAGGCCGAGCCCGTCATCGAGCATGACCCCGTCTGCGGCGAACTCCTCCCGGAGCCAGCGGCCGATGTTTGGCCAGGCAGCCTCCAGGCCACCCTCGTCGATGACCTCCCGGCTCATGGCGTCGAAGCGTCGTTCGATGGTGTCGGTGAGCTCCATCCGCTGACGGGTTTCGTAGTCGCGACGGGCCAGCTCGTAGCGCTTGACCTTGTCGGCGAGTTGACGGAGTGCCGGTGGTGCCAGCCTGCGCGGCCTATAGGCGTGAAGCGAGATCAGCCCGGCCAGGCGGTTGGCTGTCATCAGCGGAAAGGAGATCGCTCCCACCACGCCCATGTTGGCCATGTAGAGGCGGTGTACCGGTGACACGCTGCGCAGGTCGACCAGGGAGAGATCTGAGCGGCTTGGACTAGCGCTGAGAACTTCTACGCTCTCGGCCTGGGCATTGGGGATGGTGCGCCAGGGATTGCGTGCATAGAGTTCGCGGGCGATCTGGGGAATGTCGCTGGCCGGGAAGCGCAGCCCCAGGTAGCTGCCCTCAGCCGCTTCGCTTCTGGCTTCAGCCAGGAGTTAAGCTCAAGTCTGGTGTATGGGAGGAGGTAGGAAGGGTGGCGTATCCTGTTGGTTGATCACGACCAAGATCTCAACCAACACGAGTGGATACGCCATGACCGATTCTACCCTCCGGGCTCTTTCACAACCAGAACCCCAGGTCACTGACCCGCTGCACGAGCTGCTGCGACGAGGTGCCCGTGACCTGATCGCCAAGGCCGTCGAGGCCGAGCTGGCCACCTTCCTGGCGCAGTATGCCGATCAGCGGCTCGACGATGGACGACAGGCCGTGGTCCGCAACGGCTACCTGCCCGAGCGCACGGTCCAGACCGGGATTGGGGATGTCAGCGTGCAGGTGCCCAAGGTGCGTGACCGCAGCGGCGGTGGTGCTCGCTTCAACAGCAGCCTGCTGCCGCCCTACCTGAAGCGGGCCCGCAGCATCGAGGAACTGATCCCCTGGCTCTACCTGAAGGGGATTTCCACTGGCGACTACCAGGAGGCGCTGGCGGCGCTGCTGGGCGACCAGGCCAAGGGGCTCTCGGCCAACACGGTGTCTCGGCTCAAGAAACAGTGGGAAGACGAGCATACCGAGTGGCGGCAGCGTGACCTGTCAGACCGTCGCTACGTCTACTGGTGGGCCGACGGCGTGTACAGCAACGTGCGCATGGATGACCGCCTGTGCCTGCTGGTGATCATCGGCGTCACGGAGCAGGGCCGCAAGGAGCTGGTGGCTGTCGAGGACGGCTTCCGTGAGTCGGCTGACAGCTGGGAAACGCTGCTGACGGGGCTGCGAGAGCGCGGCCTGACCACGGCTCCCAGGCTGGCGGTGGGCGACGGTGCCATGGGGTTCTGGTTGGCGCTGAGCAAGATCTACCCGGAGACCGACCATCAGCGCTGCTGGGTCCACAAGACCGCTAACGTGCTGAACAAGCTGCCAAAGTCGGTACAGCCCAAGGTCAAGGCCGACCTCCATGACATCTGGATGGCCGAGACCCGCGACGAGGCGCACAAGGCCTTTGATCGCACGGTAAAACGCTTCGAGGCCAAGTACCCCAAGGC
Source organism: Halomonas sp. G15 (assembly GCF_021282295.1). Lineage (NCBI taxonomy): Bacteria > Pseudomonadati > Pseudomonadota > Gammaproteobacteria > Oceanospirillales > Halomonadaceae > Halomonas > Halomonas sp. G15. Next base: position 96,420 of record NZ_JAJSPA010000013.1, read on the forward strand.
GATGGCGTGCCTGGCCAAGGATCGGGACGAGCTGCTGGCGTTCTACGACTATCCAGCGGAGCACTGGGTGCATATCCGCACCACCAACCCGATCGAGTCGACCTTCGCCACGGTCCGTCTGCGGAGCAAGCGGAGCCGGAACTGCGGATCCCGGGCGACGACCCTGGCGATGGTCTTCAAGCTGCTCCAGAGCGCCGAGAAACGCTGGAAGCGCATCAAGGGGTTCAGCAAGCTGGAGCTGGTCGTGAACAACGTCCGGTTTCAGGATGGGGAGCAGGTAAACGATCAATCAGACAGGACTGCCGCCTGACTGCCATCCACCAGATTTGAGTGCGCCAGGCAAAGCCTGGACATCCGGGAAACCGAGAAGGTGGAAAGGATGTCGTGAAACCCAGTGGGTGAAAGTCCCACCCGGCCAAGGCTAGCCACCAGCCGGCAGC
>NZ_JAJSPA010000014.1:0-87818 GCF_021282295.1 Halomonas sp. G15
GTGTGCAGTCGTACCTACCGACCATCGTGCCTCGTGCTTGCAAACGGGGAGGACTCCATATACGCCCAGGGAGGGGTTCACAGCGCCTCCTCGAAGGCTTGTCGCCAGATCAGCCCCGAGCGACAAGCTATCTGCGATAGCGCTGGGTGTTCCGCACGCCGCGGCTCGCGTACAATCTCGCCCCATTCCCTCCATCCGCCCGGAACCCAGCCATGGATCTAGTGCTGATCGAGTCCCTCGCCGTCGACACCGTGATCGGGGTCTATGACTGGGAGCGCACCATCACCCAGCGCCTGGTGCTCGACCTGGAGCTGGCCACCGATATCCGCCCCGCAGCGGAGCATGACGACATCGCCCGGACCCTCGACTATGCGGCGATCAGCGAGCGTATCCAGGCCTTCGCCGCCGCGCATGACTTTGCCCTGGTAGAGACCTTTGCCGAGCGCCTGGCCGAGGCCCTGCGCGGCGAGTTCGGCATTGCCTGGTTGCGCCTGACGGTGCGCAAGCCGGGGGCCGTGGCGGCCGCGGCCGCGGTGGGCGTGCGTATCGAGCGCGGCACTCGCCCGGGAGCGGTGTGATGGCCCTGGTCACGGTCAGCATCGGCAGCAACATCGAGCGCGAGCACCACGTGCGCGTCTGCCTGGACGCCCTGGCGGCCTCCTTCGAGGGGCTGCGGGTCTCGCGGGTATTCGAGAGCGAGCCGGTGGGTTTCGAGGATGGGCGCAACTTCTACAACCTGGTGGCGGCCTTCGAGAGCGATGCCTCGGTGGGTGAACTGCAAGCCTGGTGCAAGCGCCTCGAGTTCGCCAACGGCCGGCGCGAGGGCAGCCCCAAGTTCAGCCCCCGCACCCTGGATGTCGACCTGCTGACCGTGGGCGAGCTCACCGGCGAGCATGACGGCGTCAGCCTGCCGCGGGGCGAGATCACCCACCACGCCTTCGTGCTCCAGCCCCTGGCCGAGCTGCTGCCCGAGGCGCGCCTGCCCGGGAGCGGCGAGACCTATGCGGCCCTGTGGCGCCGCTTCGAGGCGGGCGACCAGCGGCTCTGGCCGGTGGCCTTCAGCTGGGCCGAGCGCGAGATCTCACATCCCGACTGACGCGCCACTCCACCCCAAACCTTTGCTATCGCAGATGGAAACACCGCTCAAGGCTTTCCCGGCGCCTTTCGCTATCAAGGTCGAAATCCCGTTCTATCCCAGCGCCGCATCAATCGCCTCGCGGCGCCGCCGGGCGAGCTCCACGCCCAGCTCACGCCCCTTGAACCCCTCCTCCACCAATGACTTCGGCAGGACCTGGGCGGCAAGCCGCCAGGCCACGGCCAGCTCCTCGGCCAGCGCCGGCGCCTCCAGGCTCACCAGGCTGATCAGCGGCACTACCCGTTCGCTGCGCCGCCAGGCATCGATGGCATCCAGCCAGGCCAGCAGCCGCGCCCCGTCCGGGGGCGCGTGGCGGGCGTCCGCCACCAGCGCACGGGTCTGCGCTACCTGCCGGGCCAGCTCGATGTAGACCCTGGGCTGGCGCAGGCGCTCGGCCAGCTCGCGCCGTGCCGCTTCGTCCAGGTGCTCCACCAGCCGCGCCCAGCGCCAGCGGGCCAGCGCCTCGCCCTCCCCCTCCTCGGGCAGCCGATGCAGCCGGCCCAGTGCCTCGTCCAGAGCCTCCCGGTCGGCGGCCAACACCGGCATCAGCACGGCCAGGGCGCCACAGTCGTCGAGCGCCTGGAAATAGACCTCGGGCCAGGGCTCTGCCAGGGCCTTCTCGGTCTCGACCCAGACCCGCTCGGCCACCAGGTGGGCGATCTCGCCGCTCTCTACCAGCTCGCGCATCAGCGCCCGGGTCGCCTCGGCGATGGTGAAGCCGAGACCCGCGTAGCGAGCCAGGAAGCGCGCGGTGCGCAGTACCCTCAGGGGGTCCTCGATGAAGGCCGGCGACACATGGCGCAGCACCCGCGCCTCCAGATCGACCAGCCCGCCATAGGGATCGACCAGCTCGCCCTGAGGAGTCTCGGCCATGGCGTTGATGGTCAGGTCGCGGCGCGCCAGGTCCTCCTCCAGGGTCACCTCGGGACTGGCGTGGACCACGAAACCGGTATAGCCGTGGCCCGCCTTGCGCTCGGTACGTGCCAGGGCGTACTCCTCGTGGGTCTCGGGGTGGAGGAAGACCGGGAAGTCACGTCCCACGGGGCGGAAGCCACGGCGACGCAGCGCCTCCGGGGTGGCCCCCACCACCACCCAGTCGGTGTCGGTGACCGGCCAGCCGAGGCGGGCATCACGTACCGCACCGCCCACCCGATAGACCGAGAGTCCGCGTACGGCCGGGTCGTCCGTCATCGCCACACTCAGGCCTCCACCCGGTCGGGGTGGCGCAGCTGCCAATCGGTGAAGCCGCCGTCGAGGCTGTAGACGGCCGCGAACCCCTGGCCGGCCAGCCAGGCGGCGGCCTGCTGGCTGGAGTGGCCGTGGTAGCAGACCACCACCACCGGGCGCTCGACGGGGGTCGTCTCGATAAAGTCGCCCACCGTGTCGTTATCGAGCCGCCGGCTGCCGGGAATATGTCCCTGGGCGAAGCTCAGGGCGTCGCGAATATCCACCAGCGCGGCGTCGCGACCCTCGTCGAGCCAGGTCATGAGGGTGGCAATATCGAGATGCTGGAAGCTCATGGAGGCGCCTCGTGTCAGGAAGTGATCGGAAGGAAAGGATAGCCGTGTTCAACGCCGCCGGCTGGGCACGCTGGTACGCTCGCCGCTGACCAGATCCAGGGCCGTCAGGGAACCTCCCCACACGCAACCGGTATCCAGCGCCCAGGCGTTGACCCGACTGCCGGGGGTCTCGCCCTGCAAGGCCGCCCAGTGGCCGAAGATCAGCCGAACATCGTCGCCGCGGGGAAAGCGGAACCAGGGTTCGAAGCCCGCCGGGGCGCTGTCGAGCCCCTCCTTGGCGGCAAAGTCCAGCCGCCCCTGGGCGTCGATGAAGCGCATGCGGGTCAGGACGTTGACGATGGCGCGCAGACGGTCGATGCCATCCAGGTCATCGCGCCACTGGTCCGGTGCATTGCCGTACATGCGCTCGAGGAAGGCGCCGCCGCGCTCGTCGCGCAACACCGCTTCTACCTCCGCGGCCAGCGTCGCGGCCAGCTCCGGCGACCACTGGGGCAGCAGCCCGGCATGGGTCATCAGGGTATCCTCGCCGCCAAGTGTCTCGCGCACCAGCAACGGACGCGACTGCAGCCAGTCGAGCAGTCGCTCGCGATCGGGAGCGGCGAGGATGGCGTCCAGGGTGTCCTTGCGATTGAGCGCAGCGCCGCCCCGCGCCACCGCCAGCAGGTGCAGGTCATGGTTGCCAAGCACCGTCAGGGCGGCGTCGCCCAGCGCCTCGACCTCTCGCAGGCAGTCGAGCGACCCGGGGCCGCGGTTGACCAGGTCGCCGGCCAGCCACAGCCGGTCATTCCGCGGGTCGAAGTCCAGGGTCTCGAGCAGTTCGACGAACTCGGCATGGCAGCCCTGGAGGTCGCCGATGGCATAGGTGGTCATGGGCTCTCCCGGTATTCGGTTGGGGCTCGAGTGCAGTGGATTCAGTGGACCTGGTTGGGGCAGGCCAGGCGAAAGGGTGCGATGGGCACCTCGAAGGGGCGCTGGGTGGCGGTATCCACGCAGGTGTAGTCGCCCTGCATCACCCCCACCGGTCCATCGAGGATCGCCCGGCTGGTGTAGCGGAAGTGCTGGCCGGGGCCGATCACCGGCTGCTGCCCCACCACCCCCTTGCCGCGCACGTCCTGTACCTTGCCGCTGCCCTGGGTGATGGTCCAGTGGCGGGCCATCAGCTGGACACTGTGGCGTGAGGCGTTGTGCACGGTGACCGTGTAGCTGAACACGTAGCGCCCCTCGCCGGGGGCAGACTCGTCGGCACGAAACTCCGGCTGGACCTCGACGCTCACGCCTCGCGATTCATCCATGGGGGCGTCTCCGCTGGCGACTCGATCGCTCATGGGCGTGCCTCCCCTGTCGTCTGGGCCAGGTGGTCGGCGATACGCACGAACTCCTCCACGGAGAGTGTCTGGGGGCGCCGGCCGGGGTCGATGTCGAGTGCCTCGAGTTCGGCGGCGGTAATGCGCCCCTTGAGGTTGTTACGCAGGGTCTTGCGGCGCTGACCGAAGGCCTCCTTGACGATCGCCGCCAGCAGCGCCACGTCGCGTGCCGGATGGGGCAGCTCGGCATGGGGGGTGAGCCGCACGATAGCGGAGTCCACCTTGGGCCGCGGCACGAAGGCCTCCGGCGGCACCACGAACAGCGACTCCACCCGGCAGCGGTACTGGGCCATCACCGAGAGGCGCCCCCAGTCGGCGCCGCCCGGCTCGGCGGCCAGGCGCTCCACCACCTCCTTCTGCAGCATGAAGTGCATGTCGGCGACGGCATCGCCGGCCTGGAGCAGGTGGGCGATCAGCGGGGTGGAGATGTTGTAGGGCAGGTTGCCGACGACACGCAGCGGCTCCCCCTCGCCGCGCAGGGCGCGGAAGTCGACCTTGAGCGCATCGCCCTCGTGGATCACGAAGTCGGGATAGTTGAAGAACTGCACGCGCAGCCCGGGAATCAGGTCGCGGTCGAGCTCGATCACTTCCAGGCGACCGCCAGCGGCCTCCAGCAGCGGCTCGGTGAGCGCCCCCTGGCCGGGGCCGATCTCCACGATCCGCTCGCCGGGGCGCGGCCCGATGGCCCGCACGATGCGGGAGATGATGCCGCGGTCACGCAGGAAATTCTGGCCGAAGCGCTTGCGGGCCCGGTGGACCGGGGGGCGAGATGCCATTCAGGGGTGTCCTTCTGTCGCTGGAAGTCTGGAATTCTTTGCTGAACCGGAGCTGTTCCGGCGGCAGGCTTACGAGCAGGCGCTGTGAACCCCTCCCTGGGCGCTACCGACGCCGTCCATGGCGTAGGACCTGCTCTTCAGCCTGCCCCCGGCGCTCCTCCCGATAAACTAACGCCGCGGGCGGCCATCTGCGCGGCCAGCGCCACGGCGACCCTCAGGCTGCCGGGATCGGCGCGGCCCGTGCCGGCCAGGTCCAGGGCGGTGCCGTGATCCACCGAGGTTCGCACCAGCGGCAACCCCAGGGTGATATTGGCGGCGCGGCCGAAGCCCGCGTACTTGAGCACCGGCAGGCCCTGGTCATGGTACATGGCCAGCACCGCATCCACGCCTGCCAGGTGACGCGGGGTGAACAGGGTATCGGCGGGGAGCGGACCGTCGAGGGTCAGCCCCTCGTCCCGCAACGCCTCGAGGGTGGGTTCGATCACCTCGAGCTCCTCGCGGCCGAGGTGGCCGCCCTCGCCGGCGTGGGGGTTGAGCCCGCACACCGCGATACGCGGCGCATCCAGGCCGAACCAGCGGGTCAGGTCGGCAGCGAGGATGCGCAGCACCCGCGCCAGGCGCTCACGGGTGATGGCATCGGCCACCTCGCGCAGCGGCAGATGGGTAGTCGCCAGGGCCACCCGCAAGGCGGCACTCCCTATCCAGCCAGGCCGTTCGGCGTGCAGGGCGGCGTCGGTGGCGAGCATCATCACCACCTCCTCGACGCCGCAGGCGTCGCGCAGGTACTCGGTGTGGCCGGTGAACCCCGCATGCCCGGCGTCGAGGATCACGCCCTTGTGCAGCGGCGCGGTGACCATGCCCGCGGCCTGGCCCGCACGACAGGCGTGGATCGCCACGTCCAGGGTCTCGAGCACGTAGTCGGCATTGGTGACCTCGAGCACGCCGGGGCGCACCGGGGCACGCAGGGCCACCGGCCATACCGGCAGCCGTCCGGGGCGCGCCGCGGGCACCGCCTCGTCCGGGGCGAGCTCGACCAGCTCCACCGCCAGGCCGAGGGCGGCGGCGCGCTCGGCGAGCAGGCCGGGGTCACCCACCGCCACCGGGCGGGTGCCGGCCACGCCCTCGGCGGCCAGCATCAGCACGAGTTCGGGCCCGATGCCCGCGGGCTCACCGCTGGTCAGCGCCAGGACCGGCGCGGCGGGGGTCGCCATCAGCGCTCGTCGAGGCGGTTGTCGACGAAGGCCTGGGAACGGATCTCCTGCAACCAGGCGCCGAGCTCCTCGTTGGCCTTGCGCTGGAAGAGGGCCTGCTGGGCCTGCTCGCGGCCGACGCCTTCCTGCTCCATGAAGCGCTCCACCTCCCGCTCGGAGAGATTGACCCGACTGCCCACGCGACGCTGCTGCAGCTGGCGCAGGGTCAGCTCGCGGCGGATCTCCTCGCGCACGCCGGCCAGCGTCAGGCCGTCGGCCTCCAGGGTATCGGCGAACTGCTCCAGGCTCATGCCGTTGCGCTCGGCGATGCCACGCACTTGGCGGTTGAGGTCGGTGTCATCCACCGTGAGCCCGGCCTCATCCGCCATCTGCCACTGGATCTCCTCCAGGATCATCTGCTCCAGGACCTGCTCGCGCAGGGTCCCTGCGGGGGGCAGGTCCTGCTGCTGGGCGCCCATCTGGCTGCGCACCTGGGCGAGGCGATCCTCGAGCTGGCTCTGCATGATCGCCCCCTCGTTGACCACCGCCACGATACGGTCCAGCGCCTGGCGCTGGGTAGAAGGCGGCTCCTGGGCCTGGGTGACGGGCACGGTGGCGAGGCCCAGGGCCATGGCCAGGCCGGCGGCCAGGAAGGGGGTGCGGCGACTGCGCATGCTGTGCTGTCCTTTCATCATTCCTCTCTAACGGGCCATCCGGCTCAGAAGGCGGTGCTGCGGTAGCCGGGGATGGCCTCCTCGAAGTAGCTGTCGGCCTCGCGGCCCACGCCGCCGAGCCCCTTGAACACGAAGCGCAGGAAGACCCCGCGATCGGTGAAGTCATCGTCCGGATTTCCGGTGTCGTTGTCGTCGATCCACTCGCGCCACACCAGCTGCACACCATAGCAACAGTCGTTCCACTGCACCCCGGCGAGCTGCTCCAGGGCCTGGTCGTTGGTGTTGTCGTAGAGCAGGCGACCGATCAGGTCGACGCGCCGGCCGGCCTTCCAGGCGAAGGAGGCGTCGTACTCCTCGCGATCGTAAGTGCGAAAGTCGTCGTCGAACTGATCCAGCGAGGGATCGAACCCTTCGAGCTCCCAGCGGTAGCCGAGGTTCAACGCGTGCCCCCTGGGCGAGCGGTACTGCAGGTCGACCCCGGCGCGCTCGGTACGCTCCAGGTCGTCGTCATACAGCCACTGCCAGCGGGTGCGCCAGCGCTGGGTGACCTGCCAGTCGGCGTTGGCGACCAGCGGCGAGCGATCGCGGGTGGCGCGATAGTAATCCGCGCCGTTGGTCGGCAACTCGTCGGGGTTGCCATCCATATCGATGCTGCGGTCCTCGAAGTAGAGCGCCTGACCCAGCCCCAGGGAGAGCCGCTGGCGGCCGCTGTCGTCATCCAGGAACCGCGACCCGAGGCCCAGGGAGAGGCGGTTGAGGTCCCCCACCCGGTCGCTGCCCGAGAAGCGGTGCGGCGACCACAGCTGGCTCCAAGAGAAGGCGCGCTCGCTGGTATCGAAGTCGGGGAAGTCGCTCTGGTCGCGGGCCGGCACATAGGCGTAGTTGGCGCGGGGCTCCAGGGTCTGGCGGTAATCCCGTCCTCCCAGGTCGAGCTCGCGCTCGAACACCAGGCCAGCGTCCACGGAGGTGACCGGCACGCTGCGGGTCAATGAGGTGTCGCGGTCGATGTCGCGCTCGCCGTAGTCCAGCGCGTAGGCGGTGCCGAGCCACTCCAGGCGCGGTTCCAGGTGACCCCAGCTTTCGTCGAAGCGCCAGCCCACGGCCGGCGCAAGATGCAGCCGCGAGCCGGTGGCCGATTCACGATCAAAGCGCGGGTTATTCGGCAGCTCTGTCTCGTCGATATCGCGCCAGAAGTAACTGTAGTTGCTCTGCCACTGCTGGTAGAAGCCGCTTTCCTGTCTCCAGCGGGCGGCGGCGCTCAAGCTGGGCAGGCGGTAGAAGGGCTTGTCCCTCTCCAGCAACGGGTCATCGAGCTTCTGGAACCCCTGGGCGCGGGCATCGAGGCGCCAGGTGTCGCCGCGATAGTCGATCTGGGCCAGGCGCGACATGGACGAGGTGTTCTGCTCGGCGAAGTCGCTGCCGAAGTCGTCGAAGTAACGGCCGTCGCTGGCCGCCCCGTAGCGCAGCTGGTAGCGGCTGCGCGGGCTCAGGGTGCCGGCGTGGCGATAGTCGAGGTACCAGCGCTCCTCGCCCTCGAAGCGGCGCGCTGCATCGTTGGGGTTGTCGCTGTCACCGCCATCGTCGCTGTCGAGCCAGGCGCCCTCGATCTGCCCGGCCGACTCGGCGAACAGGTAACGGTACTGGCCGCCCAGCAGCAGGCCACGATCGCTGATCCAGCGCGGCGTGATGGTGGCGTCCTGGTCGGGGGCGATGTTCCAGTAGAAGGGCTGGGCGTAGTCCAGCGAGTCGGTGGAGAAGCCCACCGCCGGCCACAGGAAGCCGGTATGACGGCGGTCGTCGATGGGGAAGCGCACCCAGGGCCAGTAGAAGACCGGCACGTCCTTGACCTCCAGCCGGGCATGGCGGGCGGTGCCGAAGCCACTCTCGCGATCGAGCATCACATCGCCGCCGACCAGTTGCCACAGGTTGTCACCCGGATCGCAGGTGGTGAAGCTCGCCGAGGAGAGCCGGTAGCGGCCGTCCTCCAGGCGCGCCAGGCGCTGGGCATCGCCGCGCAGGTGGCGGTCGTGGATGACGTAGTGCGCCTCGTCGACACTGGCGGCGTCGTTGACCAGCGAGAGTTCAGCGGCGCTGCCGCGCACCAGCAACCCCTGGTCGCGCAGGGCCAGAGGACCCTCGGCGAAGGCACGTTCCCGGTTTGATGGCACCCGCACCTGAGGGGTCTCGAGCTGGGCGTTGTCGCGGCGCAACACCACCTCGCCGCGCAGCAGGGTCTCGCCATCCTCGCCGTAGCTGGCACTCGCCGACTCGCTGGCCACCTTGCCCGGCTCGGGGGGCGGCAGGCGGTAGTCGGGCATCACGTAGACGCCGCGGCACAGGGAAGCTCCCGGGCTCTCGCTGCCCCAGGGGCGGAAGTCGAGTTGCTCGGCAGGCAGGGGCTCCGGCGGGGCCGCCAGCAGCGGGCCGCTGCCAAGACCCGCGGCCACCAGGCCTGCAAGGGCCGTCCATGAGAGTCGCTTGCCCATGTTGGTCGATGTCCTTGGCGAGGTGAAACGCTATTATACAGGCCGCCGTCGGCCTGTCCTGCCGGCGGTGACGGCGCAGCGCCCAGCATGCGGCGCGCGCCCACGACCGTCAACCGGACACCCCGACCCAGGAGCCTCCTCCATGACCGACGCCGCCCTCGACGCCTCGCGCCGCGAACGGCTCGCCCGCTGGGCCGCCGAGCGCCATGCCCTGGCGCCCGACGCCCTCGACCTGCGCCTGGCCGCCGGCGACGCCAGCTTCCGCCGCTACTTCCGCCTGGTCCTGCCTGACGAGACCACCCGCATCCTGATGGATGCCCCGCCCGAGCAGGAAGACAGCCACCCCTTCGTGGCCATCGCCCGCCGCTGGGAGGCCGCTGGGCTGCCGGTGCCGCACCTCCATGCGGTCGACCTGGAGGCGGGGTTCATCGAACTGGAGGACCTCGGAGACACTCCCCTGCAGCGCTGCTTCGGCGATGAGGAGGAGGTGCGGGCCTGGCACGAGCAGGCCATCGCACTGCTCCACGAGCTGCAGAACCGCGCCGGCCCCGACGACCTGCCGCGCTTCGATGCCGACCTGCTCGAGCGTGAACTGGCGCTCTTCCCGGAATGGTGCCTGGGCGAATGGCTGGGGCTGGAAACGCCGCCGGGCTGGGCAGCCCTTCGCCAGGCCCTGGTGGCGCAGGCGCTGGCCCAGCCGATGGTCACGGTGCACCGCGACTTCGACGCCATGAACCTGATGGTGCGAGACGATTCGCTGGTGCTGATCGACTTCCAGGACGCGGTGGCAGGCCCCATCAGCTACGACCTCATCTCGCTGCTGCGCGGTCGCTACTGCCGCTTCGACGCCGAGCGGTTCGCCGCCTGGGTCGAGGCCTTCCGCCGCTGCGCCGTGGCCGACGGCCGCCTCCCCTCGAGCACCACCGAGGCCAACTTCCTGGCCCAGGCCAACGCCATGGCCGCCCAGCGCTCGCTCAAGGTGCTGGGCATCTTCTGCCGCCTGACCCTGCGCGACCACAAGACGGGCTACCTCGAGCGCCTGCCCCACTTCCTCGCTCACCTCGAGGAGAGCCTGGCCGGCGTAGAGGGGCATGACGACTTCAAGGCCTGGCTGGCCGACGCCTTCCGCCCGGCCCTGGCCGCCAGGCTGGAGGCGTCCACATGAAGGCGATGATCCTCGCCGCGGGGCTCGGCACCCGCATGCGCCCGCTCACCGACCACTGCCCCAAGCCGCTGCTGCCGGTGGCTGGCCGGCCGCTGATCGTCCACCACCTCGAACGCCTGCGCGAGGCGGGCATCACCGAGATCGTGATCAATGTCAGCTACCGTGCCGAGCAGATCATCGAGGCACTGGGTGACGGCGGCGATCATGGGGTGCGCATCGCCTGGAGCCGCGAGGAGGCGCCGCTGGAGACCGGGGGGGGCATCCAGCGGGCGCTGGGGCTGCTCGGTCGCGCCCCCTTCCTGCTGGTCAACGGCGACGTCTGGTGCGATCTCGACCCGAGCACCCTGCCCGCGCTGGATAGCGGCGATCTGGCGCGGCTGGTGCTGGTGGACAACCCCGACCACCACCCGGCGGGCGATTTCCACCTCGACGCCACCGGCCGCGTCCTCGCCGAGGGCAAGCCGCGGCTCACCTACGCCGGCATCGGCCTGCTCGACCCGGCGCTGGTGGCCGGCGAATCTCCGGGCGCCTTCGCCCTGGCGCCGCTGCTGCGTCGCGCCATGGCCGAGGGGCGCGTGGCCGGGCACCACCACCGCGGCCGCTGGGTGGACGTGGGTACACCGGAGAGGCTGGCCGAACTCGACCGGCGCCTGCGGGACTGAACCGAAGGCTGTGAGCGGGTGGCAGGATTGCTCGAGGCTGTTCCGGGGACAGGCCTTCGAGGGGGCGCTACGAGTACTTCCCTGTAGGCTACCTCGGCCATCCCTGGTCCTCGGACCCCCTCTCCGACCTGTCCCCAGCGCCTCTCGCTATGGGCAGCTGCGATCCACCTGTATGCTGGCCACCCTTAACCGACAATCGAAAAGGAACCCTTGCCATGAAAGCCACAGTCAAATGGACCGACGGCCGCCAGTTCGTTGCCGAATCGGGCAGCGGCCACAGCGTGGTCATCGATGGCCCGCCCGACCATGGCGGCCGCAACACCGGCCCCCGCCCCATGGAGCTGCTGCTCATGGGCATGGGGGCTTGCACCTCCTTCGATATCCTCAATATCCTCGAGAAGGCCCGCGCCGACGTCAGTGACTGCGTGGCGAGCATCGAGGCCGAGCGCGCCGACGCCACCCCCAGCGTGTTCACGAAGATCCATGTCCACTTCACCGTCACCGGCCGTGGGCTCAAGGAGAAGCAGGTCGCGCGCGCCGTGGAGCTCTCCGCCGAGAAGTACTGTAGCGCCTCGATCATGCTGGTCAAGGGCGGGGTCGAGGTGACCCACTCCTACACCATCGTCGAGGAGTGAACGGCAGCAGCCCCATGACACAACGGCGCCACCCCAGAGGGTGGCGCCGTTTGCGTGTGAGGATGCACCTGATGCGCCGAACACCGAAGATCGCGCGGTTGCCCGCAGGAACGCCGACTACCCAGCCGGCCAGGTAAAGCGACGGCCGCCCATCAGGTGCATGTGAATATGATAGACCGTCTGGCCGCCCTGGTCATTGCAGTTCATCACCACCCGGTAACCCTCCTCGGCGAAGCCTCGCTCCTTCGCTAGACGCGCGGCGGTGAACTGCAGGCGCCCCGCCAACGCCAGGTCGCCCTCCTCGAGGTCATTGAGGGTGGCGATATGCTTCCTGGGGATGATCAGCAGGTGGGTAGGCGCCTGGGGATTGATGTCCTCGAAGGCCACCACCTGGTCATCCTCGAAGACGATCTCGGCGGGAATCTCGCGGTTGATGATCTTGCAGAACAGGCACTCCATCTCTCGGGCCTCCTCACTCGTCGGGTTGATCGCGCTCAGCGGAATCGCCGCTGGGCCAGCAGGTGGCGCACCAGCGGCCCCAGGATCAGCTCCATGGCCAGGGAGACTCGCGCTCCGGGCACCACCAGGGTGTGGGGGCGGCTCATGAAGGCATCCTGGATCATCGCCAGCAGGTAGGGAAAATCCACCGTGGCCGGTTCCCGGAAGCGGATCACCGCGAAGGACTCGGCGTCGGTAGGAATGTCCTGCACCTCGAAGGGATTGGAGGTGTCCACCGTGGGCACCCGCTGGAAGTTGATATGGGTGCGCGAGAACTGCGGCTGGATATAGCGTACATAGTCGTCCATGCGCCCCAGGATGGTATCGATCACCGCCTCCTGGGAGTAACCGCGCAGCTTGGTGTCGCGGTCGATCTTCTGGATCCACTCGAGGTTCATGGTCGGTGCCACGCCCACCAGCAGATCGACATGACGGGCGATGTCGTGCTCGGGGGTGACCAGGCCTCCGTGCAACCCCTCGTAGAACAGCAGGTCGGTGCCATAGGGCAATGGCTGCCACTCGGTGAAGGTGCCGATGCGGTAGCCGGACTCGATCATCTGCTTGTCTTCGGCGTGGATGTAGTGGCGATAGGTGCCACTGCCGCTCTCGCCATACTCCTGGAACAGGGTCTCGAGCTCCTCGAGCAGGTTGGCCTCCACGGCGAAGTGGGAGAGCTCATCCTTGCGCTCCGGCTCCTCGCGAAAGATCCGCGAAAGCTCCTCACGGGTGTAGCGATGGAAGGCATCACCGTCAACGAAGGCGGCGTGTACGTCCTCACGGGAAAACATGCGCTCGAAGGTGCGCTTCACGGTGGTGGTACCGGCTCCGGAAGAGCCGGTCACGGCGATGATCGGATATTCACGGGACATCAGGCCCCTCCCGCCCCGGAGATGGCCGCCTGCACGGTCTCGGGGACCGCCACCGGGCGGCCGCTCGCGGGATCCACCAGCAGCAGGTTGAGCCGCGCCGTGGCGACCGGGCGGCCACCCTCGGCGTGACACACCCGCTGGAAGACGGTGAGCGCCTTGCCCCGGGAAGGGGGGATCGCCGTCTCTACCACCAGGGCGTCGGGCCAGCGCGCCTCCGACTGGTACTGTACGGCCAGGTCGGCCACCACGCTGGGATAGCCTCCCAGGTCCCACTCGGTGAGCCCCAGCCCGGCCAGGGCCTGGATCCGAGCCTCGTGGAGCAGCGACACCAGGGCATCATGGCCCAGGTGGCGACCGTAGTTCATGTCGGTCACGCGCACCGTCAGTGGCTGGCGGTGGATGATGGCGGCCTCGGGAAAATCGAGCCTGACGCGCTCCATGCTTGCCTCCCATGTTGCTCTTGTTGTGACGCGAGGTGCCGTAGCTCAAGGGCGTGACTCAACCCTCGCCGCGCTCGCGGGCGATGGCGCGGTGGGCGATATCACGGCGACAGAAGGCGCCCTCCCAGCGGATGGCATCAACCCCGCGGTAGGCGTTCCCGGCGGCCGCCGAGACCCCCTCGCCCAGGGCGGTGACGCAGAGTACCCGACCGCCGGCGCTGACCAATTGGCCGTCCTGGTCGGCGGTGCCGGCATGGAACACCTTGCAGCCGGTGGCCTCGGCGGCCTCGATCCCCTCGATGACATCGCCCTTGCGGTAGCTGCCCGGGTAACCGCCGGCGGCGAGTACCACGCCTACTGCGGCGCGCGCGTCCCACTCGCAAGCGTGGCCGGCCAGCTCGCCCTGTGCCCCGGCCAGGCAGAGCTCGGCGAGGTCCGACTGCAGGCGCAGCATGATCGGCTGGGTCTCGGGGTCGCCGAAGCGGCAGTTGTATTCGATCACCTTGGGATTGCCCTCGGCATCGATCATCAGGCCGGCGTAGAGGAAGCCGGTATAGGGATGCCCCTCAGCGGCCATGCCCTGGACCGTGGGCAGGATCACCCGCTCCATGATGCGCTCATGTACCGTGGCGGTGACCACCGGCGCCGGCGAGTAGGCGCCCATGCCGCCGGTGTTGGGGCCGGTATCGCCCTCGCCCACCCGCTTGTGGTCCTGGCTGGTGGCCATGGGAAGCACGGTCTCGCCATCCACCATGACGATGAAGCTGGCCTCCTCACCGTCGAGGAACTCCTCGATCACCACCCGGGCGCCGGCATCGCCGAAGGCGTTGTCCTCGAGCATGTCGCGCACCGCCGCCTCTGCCTCCTCGAGGCTCATGGCGACGATGACGCCCTTGCCCGCGGCCAGACCGTCGGCCTTGATCACGATGGGCGCGCCTTGCTCACGCAGGTAGTCGAGAGCTGGCGCCACCGCGGTGAAGGTGCGATAGGCGGCGGTGGGGATGGCATGGCGGGCCAGGAAGTCCTTGGTAAAGGCCTTGGAGCCCTCTAGCTGGGCAGCGCCCGCGGTAGGCCCGAAGATCGCCAGGCCCGCCTCGCGGAAGCGATCCACTACGCCAGCCACCAGCGGCGCCTCGGGACCAACGATGGTGAGGTCGACGGCAGCGTCACGGGCGAAGACCAGCAGCCCCTCCAGATCATCCGCGGCGACGGCAACATTGGTCAGCCCGGGCTCCCGGGCGGTACCGGCATTGCCCGGCGCCACATAGGTCATCGCCACCTTCGGCGACTGGGCGACCTTCCAGGCCAGGGCGTGTTCGCGGCCACCGCCGCCGATGATCAGCACCTTCATCCTATTCCACCTTCATGCTGCTGGCCGACTGAGCGGCGTTGGAAATCGAGGCGGTATTATGTCAGAAAGTCGTGGCGCCTGCGTCGCGACAAGCGCTCACGCCTTGTCATCGTCGCCCTTGTCGCCCTTGCCACCGGCACCGGGTCCCTGGCCGATGGTCTGCTGCCAGAAGCGCATGTTCTCTTCGGCCATTTCGCGCATCAGGTCCATGGGCGAGTGGCGCAGGGCCTGCTGCCACTGATCCTGCATGCGCTGCTGCTGCTCCATCATCAGCTTGGTGCCCTGCTCCAGGTAGCGCGACAGGGGCAGCGGGTGGGCCATGTCGTATACCCGAATGAACTGGGCCAGCAGGTCGTTGGAAAACACCTGCGCATCGCCGTCAGCCTGCTCCTGCTCGATGATGATCGAGAGCAGGATGGTACGGGTCAGGTCCTCGCCGCTCTTGGCATCCTCGACGCGGAACGGCACTTCGTCGAGGATCAGCCCACGCAGGTCCTCGAGGGTCACATAGCGGCTCTGTTCGGTATCATAGAGCCTGCGGTTGGCATACTTGCGAATCACGCGCACGGCGCTGCTCCTCATTCAACGTGGGAGGGACGACTGCCCCTGTGGGACCATTGTGCACCGCGACACCCACCATGCAAGGTATAGCCATCTTTTGATTACCAACGCGGCGAGTCCCCGATGAACCTGATCCTGCTAGCCCCCGACGATATCGCGCATCAAGGCCTCGCCCGGGTGACCGATCCGCGACGCCTGCGCCACCTGCGCGAGGTACACCGCGCCGCCCCCGGGGACCGCCTGACCCTCGGCGTGGTCGGCGGAGGTATCGGCCGGGGCGAGCTGCTCACCCTCGACGAGCAGGAGGCGACCTTCGCGCTGGAAGCCCTCGACCAGGCCCCGCCGCCGGCACTGCCGGTGCACCTGGTGCTGGCGCTGCCGCGGCCACGCATGCTGGCGCGCAGCCTCGAACACGTCACCACCCTCGGGGTAAAGCGGATCACCCTGCTGCATACCCGGCGGGTGGAGAAGAGCTACTGGATGTCGCCGGAGCTCGACGCGGAGAAGATCCACCACCACCTGGTGCTGGGTCTGGAGCAGGCCCGGGACACCCGCCTGCCAGAGGTCACCCTGGAGAAGGGCTTTCGCCCCTTCGTGGAGGACCGTCTGCCCGACCTCCTGGAGGGGCGGCGCGGACTGCTGGCCCACCCCGGCATGCCCAATGACTGCCCGCGGGGGCTTAACGAGGAAACGCTGCTGCTGGTGGGTCCCGAGGGGGGCTTCATTCCCTGGGAGGTGGAGAAGCTGCTCGCCGCGGGCTGCGAAGGCATCCACCTGGGCCAACGCATCCTGCGGGTGGAGACCGCGGTCACCGCCCTGCTGGCGCGACTCTTCTAGCAGTCAGTCGTTGGGCTCCTCGACGACCTCCTCCTCTTCGGGATCATGCTCCACCAGCGGCGAATCGTCGTCGCAGACCGGCTCGGAGAGGAAGGTATCGCGCACATCCAGCAGGCCCAGGTGGCCGATGGTTCGCCGCCCCAGCAGCAACGGATAGTTCATGTCGCCACGATCGCGCAGGCTGAACTGCTCCTCGTACACGGTATCGCCAAGGCACACCTTCATCAGCACCACCGGGCGGCGGTCGGTGCCGCCAGCACCCCGCAGGCGAAGGCTGCGATAGAGCGGCAACTCCAGGCGCTCGCTGAACACCTCGCCGCTCTCCTCGTCCTCCAGCTTGAGGCGGAAGCGTACCCAGCGCTCTCCGTCGCGCTTGAAGCGTTCGATGTCGCGGGCGTCCAGCGAGGAGGTCAGGGCGCCGCTGTCGAGCTTGGCCTTCACCTCCACGCCCCAGGGCTCCACGATGGCCTTCTCGACCCAGCCGAACACCTTGTCCTCGTCGGCCTGGGCCGCCGAGGCCAGCAGGACCATTCCCAGAACCGCGGCCAGGGCATGCTTGATGCGCATCATCTATGTCCTCTTGCGACCGGCCCTCGCGACCGGAGTCCTCGGTGAATTCAGCGGATCAGGCGCTCCAGCAAGCGTCGGGTGGCAAAGCCGTCCGGCACCTCGCCGATGGAGGCCTGATACTCACGCAGGCCACGCCGGGTGTTGGGACCCAGGATGCCGTCGGGCGTGCCCACCTCGAAGCCGCGTGCATTGAGGGCGTGCTGCATCTCGCGCACCTGGGCCCGTGCCAGCGGCTGCTCGTCACGGGGCCAGCCGCCGACGACCCCGTCGCGCCCCGCGATCTCGTCGGCCAGGCTGCCCACGGCCAACGCATAGCTGGTGGCGTTGTTGTAGCGCAGGATGGCCCGGAAGTTGGGACCCACCAGGAAGGCGGGCCCATTCGCCCCGGCGGGAACGATCACCGCCGCCTCGTCATAGGCGGGCAAGGCTCCATCGCCCACGGCACGTACGCCCTGTGCGGACCAGGCGGCAGACGAGCGGCGGTTGGAAAGCTCGGTCTGGGCATAGTCGAACCCCTCGGGCAGGGCCACCTCGACACCCCAGGGCTCCCCCTCGCGCCAGCCGGCTTGCGCCAGATAGTGGGCGGTGGAGGCCATAACGTCCGGGATGCTGCCCCAGATATCGCGACGCCCGTCGCCGTCACCGTCCCTGGCGTAGGCCTCGAAGCTCGAGGGAATGAACTGGGTATGGCCCATGGCACCGGCCCAGGAGCCGAGCATGTTTTCCGGGGCGATATCGCCGGCCTCGATGATACGCAGGGCGGCGAGCAGCTCGCCGCGGGCGAAGTCGCGGCGCCGCCCGTCATAGGCCAGCGTGGCCAGCGCCTCGAGGGTCGAGAAGTCGCCGAAGTTGCCGCCGTAATTGCTCTCGATGCCCCAGATCGCCACGATCACCTCCGCCGGCACACCGTAGCGCTGCTCTATGCGGCGCGCGGTGTCGCGGTGCTCGGCCAGGCGGGCCCGGCCGGTGGTGACACGCTGGGCGGAGACAGCGCTGTCCAGGTACTGCCAGATGGGACGCACGAACTCGGGCTGGGAGCGATCCAGCTCGATCACCCGCGGGCGATAGCGCACACCGTCCAGGGCGCGAGCCAGGGTCGCCGGCGAGATCCCCTCGCCCCGTGCCTCCCCGCGGAAGCGGGCCAGCCAGGCGGAAAAACTCTCGGTGGCATCAGGTTCCCGGGCATCGGAAGTGCCGGAAGAGGTCTGGACAGCCGTCTCGCCGGGGGTAGCGGACGACTGCTCGGCGGCACTCGCCTCACGGGCCGGGCCGCTCTGGCAGCCGGCCAGCAGGGCTAACGTCAGGCAGCAGGTCAGGGTCATCCGTTGCATGGTGGCAGGCACTCCTTGGCGTTATGGCAACAGGCAACGATCATCGCTCAGTTGGTGCGCCGCGGGAAGTCCGTTCAGTGTCCGGCGAGGCGCCAGATCACCGCTGCGAGGCCAGCGAGGGTTGCCAGCGGGCCACATAGTCACCCTCGGGGTCGTAGCGACGGGCCTGCCAGGGGATATCGAAGCGATGCCCGCGGCGATCCCGCCCCACACCGGCCACGTAACGCCAGTTGCCCCAGTTGCTGGCGGCATCGTAATCGACCAGGCAGCGCTCGAACCAGGCCGCACCGAGGCGCCAATCACCACCCAGCTCGAAGATCAGGAAACTCGCCGCATTCTGACGCGCCCGATTGGAGAGCCAGCCGGTGGCAACCAGTTCGCGCATGGCGGAATCGATCAGCGGCACCCCTGTCCTCCCCCGACACCAGCGAAGGAAGGCGTCATCAACCGGCGGCAGCCGCTGGTGGCCATACAGTGCCGCCCCCTCCTGGCGCGCTGCCCAATGAAAGTAGTCGCGCCACAGCAGTTCGACGATCACCCACTCGCTGGAGTCACTCGCCCCATGGGTCGCCTGCCAGGCGCGTACCGCGTCGTGCACCTGGCGCGCCGAGAGACAGCCGTGGGCCAGCCAGGGCGCGAGGCGGGTGGAGAAGTCAGAGCCCATCAAGGCGTTGCGTGTCTGCTTGTAGCTGGCCACGGCGCCACTCTGCCAGAGGTAGTGGTCGAGCCGCGCCAGCCCCGCCGCCTCGCCTCCGGCGAAGCAAAAGTCGCCTCTCGCATCGGCCGTCCAGTCGGCGGCGGCAGGCGATATCCGATGCAGCGCCGGCAGCCCTCGCGGCGCGTCTTCAGGCCAGGGCGGCAGGGTCACCGGCGCCGGCCAGGACGCCGGCAGCGTGGCGTCGCGTGTCACACGGCGACGGAAGGCCGAGAAACTCGGCGGCAACGAGGCCAGGGGCAGCGGCAGGTCGTCCTCATCGAGGAGCGTGCCGGAATCGGGCTGCCACAGCTCGACCCCTGCCCCCAGGCGCTCGGCCAGGCGCGCCACCGCGCGGCCCTCCTCCCAGCCGGCGTCGCGACGCACGCGAAGCTGGTCGATGGCGTGACGCTCGACCAGAGCGGCGACCTCCGCCACCGGGTCCCCGACAAGCACCAGCAGGTCGCTGCCGCGACCCAGCAGTTCGCCGCGCAGGGCGATCAGACTCTCCCACAGGAAGCGCAGCCGCGCGGCGCCGATGCGGGGCCCCAGGCCGGCGCAATCCTCGAGCCAGGCGTCGTCCAGTACGTAGACGCAGAGCAGCGATTCGGCGGGCGAAGCGAAACGCACCAGAGGATTGTCGGCCAGACGCAGGTCACCACGCAGCCATGCCAGCACACGCCTCACGATGCCAGGCTCCGGCGACGCGCCTCGCGCCGGCAACGCTCGCTGCAGTGACGGACCTCCTCCCAGCAGCGCGCCCACTTGCGGCGCCAGGCGAAGGGCCGGCCGCATCCGGTGCAGGTCTTGTGTGGCAGATATGGCTTGCAGTGCATGACAGAACCCCAGGCATGGACATGGAAGGATAATAGTACAGGTTCTGTACAATTTATACTCCCGATACCGCCCGCTGCGCGATACCGGTCACGCCAGGCAAGGAGCATCGGGAGCCGTTACAGGAAGGGCCACCCGAAGGTGGCCCCGCACGGCAGACAGTGGTCGGGAAGCGCTCAGGAAGCGTCGCTCTCCCCGGGCTCGCGGCGCGCGTTGGACTCGGTCTCCAGGCCGCTCTTGAGCTCGTGGGTCAGGGGGTCATAGTTGGGCCTGAGCTCATCCTTCAGCGTACCCTCCCACAGCCGGGAGCCGACGAAGTAGCCGGCACGGCCGATCACGTGGGCGGCTACGGGTGCCGTCATCATGATGAAAAGGATCACGCCGAAGGCCCGCGCTACCACCGCCACCTGGGCGAAGTGGATGGCCACCGCCAGCATGATCAGGGTCGCACCCAGGGTCGCCGCCTTGGTGGTGGCGTGCATGCGGGTCAGCAGGTCGGGCAGGCGCACCAGGCCCAGCGCCGCCAGCAGCATGAACAGCGCCCCGATCAGGATCAGCCCTTCTTTGAGTATCTCAGTCATCCCGGGGCCCTCCCCGCTCCAGGAAACGCGCGAAGCCGATGGCGGCCATGAAGGCCATCAGTGCCATGACGATGGCCACGTCGAGCAGACTCGCCACGTCGGTGGCGATGGCCACCACCCCGATGATACCGACCAGGATCGACGAGAAGAGCTCCAGGGCCACCACGCGGTCGGGCAGGCTCGGGCCACGAAACAGGCGCACGAAGGTCAAGCACAGCGCCAGCGCCATCAGCACCAGACTCAGCAGGATCAGGGGCGACATCGGCGTTCTCCTCCACGACTCGGCAAGAGCATCAATGGAACAGCTCCAGGGCGCGGCGCTCCATCTCTGCCAGGTTGCGGCGCAGCGCCGCCTCGTCGTCCAGGAACATGGCATGGATATAGAGCACCCGGCGATCGTCGGAGACATCCAGGCTCAGGGTGCCCGGAGTCAGCGAGATCAGGTTGGCAACGAAGGCGATCTCGAACTCGCTGCGCGCCTGGAGCGGCATGGCAATCACCCCGGGTTTCATGTACCAGGGTGGGGTGACGATATCGAAGGCCACCTTGAGGTTGGCCATGACCAGCTCCTTGAGGAAGAAGCCGATGAAACGCACCAGCCGCGGCAGGCGCTGTGCATAGCCGGCAAGCGCCGGCACCTGGGGCTGGATCAGCGCCAGCACCAGGTAGCCGAAGACCAGCCCGGCGAGCAGGTTGAGGCCGCTGAAGTCGCCGGTGAGAACCACCCAGGCGCCCCCCAGCAGCAGGTTCCACGCCGCACCGATCATGGCAGCACCTCCGCGCCCTCGCCCAGCACCGCGCGGATGTAAGCATCGGGATCGAGCAGCTGAGCGGCCGAGGCCTCGGCCAGGGCATGGATCGGTGCCGGATAGAGACCGATGAACAGGGTGCACAGCCCCAGGCCCACCACCGGGGCGGCCATCAGCCACAGCTCGCGCTGGCGCACCTCGGGATAGGGGGCAACATCACCCTCGGGCGGCGTCGACTTCCAGAACACTTCGGACCAGATCTTGATCATCGAATAGAGGGTCAGCAACCCCACCAGCAGGGCGATGGCGGTGACCCCGTAGGCCTCGGCCTCGATGCCGGCACGGATCACGATGAACTTGGCCAGGAACCCCGAGAGCGGCGGGATACCGGCCAGCGACAGGGCCGGAATCAGGAACAGCACGGCCAGCCACGGATGACTGCGATAGAAGCCGCCCAGGCGCTTGAGCTGGTAGCTGCCGCCCAGCCGGTGGACGATGCCGCTGACCAGGAAGAGGTTCGCCTTCACGATGATGTGATGCATGATGTAGAAGACCCCGCCGACAATCGCCAACGGCGTGAACAGCGCCAGGCCGAGGATCATGTAGCCGATCTGGCTGACGATATGGAACGACAGGATGCGCCGGAACTCGAACTGGGCCGCCGCACCCAGCACCCCGGAGAGCATGGTCAGCCCCGCCCCCCATAGCAGGATCTCGTGGGTGTAGCCCGGGCTGTGGTGAAAGATCAGCGTGAACACCCGGAACAGCGCATAGACCCCCACCTTGGTGAGCAGCCCCGCGAACAGCGCCGACACCGCCACCGGCGGGGTGTGGTAGGAGGCCGGCAGCCAGAAGAACAGCGGGAAAGCCGCCGCCTTGATGCCGAAGGCGACCATGAACATCATCGCCAGGGCATCGACCATGCCCTGATCCTCCACCGCCGCCAGACGCCTGGCGATATCGGCCATGTTGAGGGTGCCCACCATGCCGTAGAGCAGACCCACGGCGATCAGGAAGATCACCGAGGAGAGCAGGTTCAGGGTCACGTACTTGATCGCCCCCTCCATCTGCGCCTTCTCGCTGCCGAGTATCAGCAGCGCGAAGGAGGCCACCAGCATCACCTCGAACCACACGTAAAGATTGAAGATATCACCGGTGAGGAAGGCACCGGCCACCCCGGCCAGCAGCAGATGCATCAGCGGAAAGTAACCGTAGGCCTCGTGGCCACGCCCCGCGGTGGCCAGGGAGTAGATCGCCACGGCCAAACCGATGATGCCTGTGAGCACCACCATGATGGCGCCCAGCAGGTCGGCCACCAGGCTGATGCCGAAGGGCGCGGCCCAGTTGCCCATGTGCATCACCAGGATGCCCTCGCGGTTCACCGAGGCAAGCAGCCACAGGGCGGTGATCAGCAGCCCGGCGGTGCCACCCACGGCGACCAGCCGCTGCATCAGCCGCGAGCGCCAGAACACCAGCGACACGGCCCCCGACATCAGCGGGATCAGGATGGGCAGCGCGATCTCGGGATTCACGTGTCGGTATCCTTCATCTTGTCCAGGTCATCGGCACGCACGATCTCCCAGGCCCGGCGAACCAGCACCACGGCGAACGACAGCACCCCGAAGGCGATGACGATGGCGGTAAGCACCAGTGCCTGGGGCAGCGGATCGGCGATTGCCCCCTCGGGCGCGGTGAGCCCCTCCGGCACCAGCGGCGGCGCCCCGCGGGTCATGCCGGCGGTGGAGAAGATCAGCAGGTTGGCGGCGTTGGAGAGCAGCATCAGCCCGATCACCAGCTTGACGATAGAGCGGCGCAGCATCATGTAGATGGCAGCGGCAAACAGGATGCCGATGGCGACGGCCATCAAGGGTTCCATGGGACCTCCTCAGCGTTCGTCGTCTGCCTGGTCGGTCTTGACCAGAGCGGTGATGGCGGTGAGCACGGAACCCAGCACCACCAGATAGACGCCGATGTCGAAGATCAGCGGCGTCGAGGCCTTGAAGTCGATAACCGGGATGGTCCACCACTGGGCGGTGAAGAAGGGCTCGCCGTACCACCAGGCGGGCAGCGTCGAGGCCACCCCCAGCAGCAGCCCCATCCCAACCAGGTCGCGGGGCGAGACCTTGAGCATCGCCCCCAGGGCACGCCGCCCGTAGGCGAACAGGTAGAGCGCGAAGGCCCCCGCCGCCACCAGCCCGGCGATGAAGCCACCACCCGGCTCGTCGTGGCCACGCAGCAGCAGGAACAGCGAGAACATCAGCTGCAGCGGCAGCAGCAGCCGCGCCGCCACATTGAGAATCAGCGTGCCCGATCTAACCATCGTCGCCCCTCCGTGTCCGCGAGGCACTCCTCGCCTCATACTCCTCGGCGTGGAAGCGCAGCATGGCGTAGACACCGATGGCCGCCAGCGCCAGCACGAACATCTCGCCCAGGGTGTCCAGGGCGCGGAAGTCCACCAGGATGACGTTGACGATATTGTGGCCATGGCCCAGCGGCTGGCTGTTCTCCACCATGTAGTCGGAGATGCGCGGCAGGCGCTCGCCGGAGAGCACCGCCAGCATCAACAGGGTGATCAGGCCGCCGGAGAGCCCCGCCACCACCAGGTCACGCAATCGCTCGACGGGGGTGGAGAGGGTGGCGAAGCGCGGCAGGCGGAACAGCACCAGCACCAGCAGGATCACCGTCAGGGTCTCCACCAGCAGCTGGGTGATGGCCAGATCCGGGGCACTGAACAGCACGAAGGTCAGGGCGATGGAGTAACCCATCACCCCCACCGCGGCGACGGCCGCCAGGCGCGAGCGCATCACGCAGGCGGCGACCGCCCCGGCGACCATCAGCCCCGCCACCATCGCCTCGTGGAGGTAGAGATCCAGCGCGAAGGAGAGTGTCGGCGTGTGACGCACCAGCAGGGCATGGCCCACCAGGCCCAGCAGCACCAGCAGGGTCATCACCAGGTAGTTGCGCATATAGCCGTTCTGCAGGAAGCGGGTCTGCCACTCGGCGATACGCACCATGCCCGCCATCAGGGCCTCATAGCCGGCCTCGGGGCCGCGGGCCATCAGCGGCTCCAGGCGCGCCAGCCGCGAACGCAGGCGATCCCAGTGGCGGAACACCAGCACCCCCAGCACCAGGCTGGCAAGCGACAGCACAAGCGGCAGGTTGAGGCCGTGCCACAACGCCAGGTGTACATCGACCTGCCCTGCCCCGATACCCGCGACGGTGGCACTCATCAGGGCGTCGAGGAGCCCCGGCACCAGGCCGAACGCAAGCGACAGTGCGGCCAGCAGGGCGGGCCCCGCGAGCAGGCCGCCGGGGGGCTCGTGGGGCGTATGCGGCGTCTCCCTCAACGGGCCGAAGAAGGGGCGAATGGCGACGATCGCCGCCACCGCCAGGGTCAGGAAGGCGGCGAGGAAGGCCAGCGGCAGGATCACTCCCCGGTAGTCCGACGCGCCCAGCACCGACTCCAGCATCAGCTCCTTGCCGATGAAGCCGAGCAGCGGCGGCAGCCCCGCCAGCGACAGCGCCGCCACCGCCGCCACCAGGGCGGTGCGCGGCATGGCGTGGCGCAACCCGCCCATGGCGGTGACATCCTTGGTGCCGGTCTCGTGGTCAAGGATGCCGGCCACCATGAACAGCGCCCCCTTGTAGAGGGAGTGGCCGAGCAGGAAGACCACGAAGGCGGTGAGAGCGGCCTCGGTGCCGATACCCAGCAGCATCGTCAGCGTGCCCAGCGCCATCACCGTGGAGTAGGCCAGCAGCTTCTTGACGTTGGTGTGCTGGATCGCCAGGAAGGCCCCGGTGGCCATGGTCAGCGCCCCCACCAGCGAGAGTGTGACCACCCAGGGCTCGGTCCCCCCCAGCGCCGGATGCAGACGCGCCAGCAGATAGATGCCCGCCTTGACCATGGTGGCCGAGTGCAGGTAGGCCGAGACCGGGGTAGGGGCCGCCATGGCATTGGGCAGCCAGAAGTGGAAGGGGAACTGGGCCGACTTGGTGAAGGCACCCAGCAGCACGCAGATCAGCAGCGGCGCGTAGAGCGCATGCGCCTTGAGCTGATCTCCCCGGGCGTTGAGTTCGGCCAGCGACCAGCTGTCGCCGGCCAGGGCCAGCATGACGAAGCCGGCAAGCAGCGCCAGTCCGCCCCCCACGGTGACGAAGAGCCCCTGCTGGGCCGACTTGCGAGCGGCGAGGTCGGTGTGGTTGAAGCCGATCAGCAGGTAGGAGGTGATGCTGGTCAGCTCCCAGAACACGAACAGGGCGACCAGGTTGTCGGCCAGCACCAGGCCGAGCATCGACATCATGAAGGCGGTGATCACCACCAGGAAGCGCGGCAGGTCACGATGGCCGCGCAGGTACTCCCCGGCGTAGATCAGCACCAGGGTACCGATCACCGAGATCAGCATGGCAAACAGCCAGGCCAGGCCGTCGATCATGAAGGTGAGGGTGAGGTCGAGGCCCGGCACCCAGGCCCACTCGAGCCACAGCGTCTCGCCGGCGGCGATTATTGGCCACTGGCCGATCAGCCAGGCGGCAATGGCCGCGGGCAGCAGCGCCATTACTCGCGCGGTGCCTGGCCCGAACCAGCGGTGCAGCAGCGGCGCCATGGCGGCTACCACGAACCCTCCCAGCACAGCGAGCTGCATCCGGCGCCCTCCCGTCGGTCGATCGGATCACCTTATCCACACAAGGTGTTGAAACTCAAGGGTAGAGCGTGAAACAGCGCTTTGCGTTAGGATAAACGGCATACCGCCGTGGACGGGCCAGCGCCCCAGGGACGGGATGCGACCCGGTGTCGCTTGCATCCTCCGGCCCAGCAGGCATCCTGCGCCCTCCCCTTACTTCTCACTCGCAGGATGAGCGACCGATGACACTGATGTGGATAGCCTTGCTGCCGCTGGCGGGCATGCTGGTGCCGATGGTCACTGCCGGCCGCGGACGCCGCGCCTGCTCACTGGCCACCGCCGTACTCCCGGCCCTGGCCCTGCTGCTGATGCTGGCACAGCTGCCGGCCCTCTCGGCCGGCGAGGCGCTGCGCGTCTCCGTGACCTGGATACCCAGCCTGGGCCTCGACCTGGCCTTCCGTCTGGATGGCCTGTCGCTGCTCTTCAACCTGCTGATCATGGGCATCGGCCTGCTGATCCTGCTCTATGCGCACTACTACCTGTCGCCGGAGGAGCCTTACGGGCGTTTCTACGCCTACCTGATCCTGTTCATGGCCTCCATGGTCGGTATCGTGATGGCCGACAACCTGATCCTGCTGTGGCTCTACTGGGAGCTGACCAGCCTCTCCTCCTTCCTGCTGATCGGCTTCTGGTCCCACCGCAGCGACGCCCGCAAGGGCGCGCGCATGGCGCTCACCGTGACCGGCGCCGGCGGCCTGGCCCTGCTCGCCGGCCTGCTGCTGCTGGGCGACATGGTGGGCAGCTACGCCATGGACGACGTCCTGGCCGGCGGCGAGGCGATACTGGCCGACCCGCGTTACCCGATCATGCTGGCGCTGGTGCTGCTGGGGGCCTTCACCAAGTCGGCCCAGTTCCCCTTCCAGTTCTGGTTGCCCCATGCCATGGCGGCCCCTACCCCGGTCTCCGCCTATCTGCACTCGGCGACCATGGTCAAGGCGGGCATCTTCCTGATGGCACGCCTGCATCCGGCCATCGCCGGCAGCGACCTGTGGTCCGCGGTGGTCTCCCTGGTGGGCATGGCCACCATGCTCTATGGCGCCTGGTTCGCCCTGGTCAAGACCGATCTCAAGGGCATCCTGGCCTTCTCCACGGTCAGCCACCTGGGCCTGATCACGGTGCTGCTGGGCATCGGCAGCCCCATGGCGGTACTCGCGGCGCTGTTCCATATCCTCAACCATGCCACCTTCAAGGCAGCGCTGTTCATGAGCGCCGGGATCATCGACCACGAGACCGGCACCCGTGAGCTCGGGCGCCTGGGCGGCCTGAAGAGGGCCATGCCGGTCACCGCACTGCTGACCAGCGTGGCGGGCGCGGCCATGGCCGGGGTGCCGCTGCTCAACGGCTTCATCTCCAAGGAGATGTTCTTCACCGAGACCGTGGAGACGCCGGTGCTGGCGGGCCTGAGCTGGGTACTGCCGGTACTGGCGACGATCGGCGGCATCCTCTCGGTGGCCTACTCCCTGCGCCTGGTGCACGCGGTCTTCTTCAAGCCCGCCAAGCAGGGGCCACCGAAGGCGCCCCACGAGCCGCCGTGGCTGATGCGTGCGCCGGTGGAGCTGCTGGTGGCGCTCTGCGTGATCGTGGGCCTGGCACCGGTGCTCGCCGAAGGACTGCTGGGCCTGGCCGTGGAGGCCGTACTGGGTGAGCCCCTGGCTTTCCACCTGGCCATCTGGCACGGCCTGAACCTGCCGCTGGCGATGAGTGCTATCGCCATCGTCGCCGGGGTCGCCGCCTACTGGCGACACGCCGACCTGCGCCACTTCCACCGCGGCTTCGGCCCGGTGGATGCCCGCCTGGTTTTCGAGGCGGCGCTGCAGCGCCTGGGCCACTGGTCCGAGCGTGGCCTGGGCCGCTTCGACGGCGGCTCCCTGCAGCGTTACATGACCTGGCTGCTGGTCGCCTCGCTGGTGATGGGCGGACTGGGCCTGGCACGCATGAGCGGGCTGACCGGTTCGCTGGGCAATCAGCCCATCGACGGCGTCGTGCTGCTGGGCGCCGCCCTGCTGATGTTCGGTGGCATCGCCACCGCGGTGACCCACCGCTTCCGCCTGATCTCGCTGATCATGCTCTCGGTGGTGGGCCTGGTGGTCTCGCTGACCTTCGCCCGTTTCTCGGCCCCTGACCTGGCGCTGACCCAGCTCTCGGTCGAGGTGGTGACCATGATCCTGCTGATGCTGGCGCTGTTCTTCCTGCCCCAGAAGACTCCCACCGAGTCCTCCAACCGCCGCAACCTGCGTGACGTGGTGCTGGCCGGGGCCCTGGGGCTGGTGGTGGCGAGCCTCAACTATGCGGTACTGACCCGCGACACCACCCCCATCTCCGGCTTTTTCCTGGAGAACAGCGTGCCCGGTGGTGGCGGCCACAACGTCGTCAACGTCATCCTGGTGGACTTCCGCGGCTTCGATACCCTGGGCGAGATCACCGTGCTGGCCCTGGCCGGCCTGGCGATCTTCAAGCTGCTCAACCGGCTGCGAGTGTTCATGCCCCACAGCGACGGTGAGGGCCGCGTGTGGTCGCCGGACCGCTACCCGGCGATACTGACTTCCATCTCCATGGCGCTGCTGCCGCTGGCGCTGCTGGTCTCCGCCTTCATCTTCCTGCGCGGCCATAACGAGCCCGGTGGCGGCTTTATCGCCGGACTGGTCACCGCGGTGGCGCTGATCCTGCTCTACATGGCCCGCGGGGTGGAGTGGGCCCAGCAGCGACTCGACTTCCCCTACCAGCCGGTGGCGGTGGCCGGGGTAGGCATCGCCACCCTGACCGGCCTGGGCAGCTGGCTGTTCGGCTATCCGTTCCTGACCTCCTCGTTCGGCTACTTCTCGCTGCCGCTGGTGGGCAAGTTCGAGCTGGCCACGGCCATGCTCTTCGACCTGGGGGTCTACCTGGCGGTGGTCGGCGCCACCCTGATGATCCTAGCCAACCTGGGCAAGGTGACCACGCCCCACCGCCCAGCCAAGGAGCCCAGCACCGCAAGCGCACCGTCTCCCGACAGTTCCAAGGAGTCCTCCTGATGGAAAGCCTCTACGCCATCACCACCGGTGTTCTCACCGCCTGCGGGCTCTACCTGATCCTGCGCTCGCGAACCTTCCCCGTCGTGGTGGGCCTGACCCTGCTCTCCTACGCGGTGAACCTGTTCCTGTTCTCCATGGGCGGCCTGACCACCGATGGTGCCGCACTGGTCGACGGGGCAGGCGACTACGCCGACCCGCTGCCCCAGGCACTGGTGCTTACCGCCATCGTCATCGGCTTCGCCATGACCGCCTTCGTGGTGATACTGGCCATGCGCGCGCGCAGCGAGGCGGGCAACGACCATGTCGACGGCCGCAAGCATGAAGCCGGGGAGGGACGTCGATGAGCTCCCACCTGATCGTGCTGCCGGTGGTGCTGCCGCTGGTGGCGGGCATCCTGCTGCTCTTCCAGCGTCAGGGCAGCGTCCGCGTCAAGCGCCTGATCGGCACCGGCGCCACCCTCGCCCTGCTGCTGGTGGGCATCGCCCTGGTGGCTCGCGCCGCCGGCGGCGAGGTAACCTACTACGCCCTGGGGGACTGGCAGCCCCCCTTCGGTATCGTACTGGTGCTCGACCGACTCTCGGCACTCATGGTGCTGCTCACTGCAGTGCTGGCGGTAGGCGCCGTGGTATTCGCCTGCGCCGGCGATGACGAGCGCGGCAGCAACTTTCACGGCCTCTTCCAGTGGCAGTTGATGGGTATCAACGGGGCCTTCCTGACCGGCGATCTGTTCAACCTGTTCGTGTTCTTCGAGGTCCTGCTGCTCGCCTCCTATGCCCTGCTGCTGCACGGTGGCGGCAAGGAGCGGATCATGTCCGGGGTGCACTACGTGGTGCTCAACCTGGCCGGGTCATCGCTGTTCCTGATCGCGGTGGGCATCCTCTACGGCGCCACCGGCACCCTCAACATGGCCGACATGGCCACCCGACTGGCCACGCTTCCCGCCGAGCGCGAGGGGCTGGTGGTGGCCGGCGGGCTGATGCTGCTGGTGGTGTTTGGCCTCAAGGCCGCCATCCTGCCGCTCTACTTCTGGCTGCCCAAGGCCTATGCAGCGGCTCCGGCGCCGGTGGCGGCACTGTTCGCGATCATGACCAAGGTGGGTATCTACGCCATCCTGCGGGTCTACTCGCTGGTCTTCGGCGAGGCCGCCGGGCCGCTGGCCAACCTGGAACAGGCGTGGGTATGGTGGCTGTCACTGGGCACCCTGGTGGCGGCCGCGATCGGCGTCCTGGCCGCCCGGGACCTGCGCCTGCTGGTGGCTTATCTGGTGCTGGTCTCGGTGGGCACCCTGTTGGCGGGGATCGGCATCGGCACCCCGGCGGCGGTCTCCGCCCTGCTCTACTACCTGATCCACACTACCCTGATCACCGGCGGGCTGTTCCTGCTCGCCGAGATGATCGGCGCCCAGCGCGGCCAGGCCGGCACCCGGCTGGTCAAGGGGCGCCCGCTGCGCCAGGGGGGCTGGCTGGCCGTGCTGTTCTTCGCCGGTGCCATCGCCGTGGCGGGCATGCCACCGCTCTCCGGTGCCATCGGCAAGGCGCTGCTGCTGGCTGCCGCCGAGGGTGCGGAGCGCGCCTGGCTGTGGCCGATCCTGCTGCTCTCGGGGCTCGCCGCCATCATTGCCCTCTCCCGGGCCGGCTCGACGCTCTTCTGGCGCAGCACCGGCGAGGCTGACGGCCAGCGCCTGGCGCATCGCCAGTGGTTCGGCGTCGCCTGGCTGATCGGCGTCGCCCCGCTGCTGGTGATCCTGGCCGGGCCGCTGGTCGACTACACCGACGCCACGGCCGAGCAGCTGGCGAATCCCGAATCGCTGACCCGGACGCTGTTGAACACCGAGGGAGACGCCCCATGATCACGCCTCGTGCCTGGTTGCCCACCCCGCTGCTGTCAATCCTGTTGCTGATCGTCTGGCTGCTGATGGTGCGCAGCATCGCCTTCGGCCACCTCCTGCTGGGCGGCGTCCTGGCGGTAGTGATCCCGCTGGTGACCCACCGCTTCTGGGACGCCCAGCCCCATGTGAAGAAGCCGGGTCTGCTACTGCGCTTTGCGCTGCGCGTACTCGGCGATATCGTGATCGCCAACGTCCAGGTGGCCTGGCTGATCATCAACCCCTGGCGGCGCCTGCGGCCCCACTTCGTGGAGTACCCGCTGATGCTGGAGGACCGCTTCACCGTTACCCTGCTGGCCAACACCATCAGCCTGACGCCCGGCACGGTGTCGGCAAACCTGCGCCTGGATGGCAAGTCGCTGCTGATCCACGCCCTGGACGTGGAGGATGATGACGCACTGATCGAGACCATTCGCGAGCGTTACGAACGGCCGCTGAAGGAGATCTACGAATGCTAGAGGTCGC
Organism: Halomonas sp. G15; assembly: GCF_021282295.1. Lineage (NCBI taxonomy): Bacteria > Pseudomonadati > Pseudomonadota > Gammaproteobacteria > Oceanospirillales > Halomonadaceae > Halomonas > Halomonas sp. G15. The sequence continues at coordinate 30,966 of NZ_JAJSPA010000014.1, forward strand.
TCTCTTTACCTGCCTGGCCCTGGTGGTGGCGGCGCTGGCGCTGAACGTCTATCGGCTGACCATCGGCCCGGACATGCCCGACCGCCTGCTGGCGCTGGATACCATGTACATCAACTCCATCGCGCTGATCGTGCTGCTGGGGCTGTGGCTCAACACCAAGACCTACTTCGAGTCGGCGCTGCTGATCGCCATGCTCGGCTTCATCAGTACCGTGGCGGTGTGCAAGTACCTGCTGCGTGGCGACATCATCGAATAGGAGGCGTCATGACCCTGCATCTGATTATCGAGGGAGTCACCTCCCTGCTGCTGGTGGCCGGCGGCGCCTTCGTGTTCATCGGCTCGCTGGGCATGGCCCACCTGCGCGACTTCTACATGCGCCTGCACGGCCCCACCAAGGCCACCACCCTGGGGATCGGCTGCATACTGGTCGGCTCGATGCTCTACTTCTGGGGCACCGAGGGCAAGCCCGACATCCAGGAGATGCTGATCACCCTGTTCCTGTTCATCACCGCCCCTGTCAGCGCCCACCTGCTGGCCAAGACCGGCCTGCACCTGAAGCTCAAGCATGCGGACAAGACCATCGGCACCCCCGTGGAACTACGCCCCGAGGAGGTCGGCGAGAAGCCGGTACCCCACCCCGACCGCGGCCACGGCTGAACGCACCGGGCCCGCCAATGGCGGGCCCGATGCGTTCTGTGTTGCGGCTGCGACGACTACACCCAGCCACCCAGCTCGTTATGGATGATGGCGAGCAGCGCGGCGACATGATCCTCGCGGTCGTTGAGACAGGGCACGTAAGTGAAGGTCTCGCCGCCCGCCTCGAGGAAGGCGTCGCGAATCTCCTCCTGGATCTCCTCCAGGGTCTCCACGCAGTCGGCCGAGAAGGCCGGCGAGACCACGGCGATATGCTTCCTGCCCTGGCGCGCCAGTTCGGCAACATGCTCCACGGTGGCCGGCCCCACCCACTCCTCGGGACCGAACTGGGACTGGAAGGCGGTCTGGATCTTGTCCTTTTCCCAGCCCAGGGCCTCGCGCAGCAGTCGCGTGGTCTTCTGGCACTGACAGTGGTAGGGATCGCCTTCCATCAGGAAGCGCTTGGGCACGCCATGATAGGAGGCCACCAGCACCTCCGGCGGCGTCTCGGCGGCGTCATACGCCTCACGTACCGAGTTGGCCAGGGCCTCGACATAGTGAGGATGCTCGAAATAGGCCGGCACCGTGCGAATCGCCGGCTGCCACTTGAGCTTCATCAGGGTGCGGAAGGCATGGTCGTTGGCGGTGGCGGTGGTGGGCGAGGCGTACTGGGGGTAGAGCGGGAAGAACAGGATCCGCTCGCAGCCCGCCGCCTGCAGGCGCTTTAGCACGCTGTCGGTAGAGGGGTTGCCGTAGCGCATGGCGAAGTCGACCATCACCTGATCGCCGTAGCGCTCCTCGAGACCCTCGGCCACCTTGCGGGTCTGATCCCGGGTGATGGTCAACAGCGGACTCTCGTCCTTCTCGGTGTTCCAGATGCCACGGTAGGCCTCGCCGGACTTGAAGGGCCGCCGCGAAAGGATGATCAGCTGCAGCAGCGGTTGCCACTTCCAGCTCGGATAGTCCACCACCCGCTTGTCGGAGAGGAACTCACTCAGGTAGCGGCGCATGGACCAGTAGTCGGTGGCGTCCGGGGTGCCCAGGTTGACCAGCACCACGCCGACCCGGGCGCGCGGAATCGGCGGATGGTCATCCGGCGCATGGGCCAGGCGGCCGCTGCCGGGGTGGTCCATGCCGGAATTGGCCGAATCCGGGGTCGCGGTGGTCATGGGCTGGCTCCTTGGTCGATACGTGCGGTTGTTGAAAACGGGTCTAGTGTATCAGGACCCTCGCGACGACGGCGATCGGGTTGTACTATCAAATGGATTTGTACAATTCGAGGTCAAGCCATGTCCCGCCCCCTGGTACTGGTGCTCGGCGACCAGCTCACCCCGACGCTCGCCAGCCTGCGCGACCCACCCGACGGTGCCGTGGTGGCGCTCTGCGAGGTGGCCGCCGAAGGCACCTATGTGCCCCACCACCCACAGAAGATCGCCCTGATCCTGGCCGCCATGCGCCACTTCGCCGCCGAACTTCGCGACAGGGGCTTCCGGGTGCACTACAGCGCCCTGGACGATGCCGACAACGCCCAGGGGCTGATCCAGGAGGCGGAGCGGCTGGCAGCCCTCTACGGCTGCGACGAGATCCAGGTCGTGCGTCCCGGGGAGTGGCGGCTGTGGCAGGCGATGCACGAGCGTGTGCGCGCCGCCCTGCCCTGGCGCCTGCTCGAGGATGACCGCTTCTATACCACTCCGGACGACTTCGCCGCCTGGGCGCGCGGCCGAAAGTCGCTGCGCCTGGAGTACTTCTACCGGGAGCAGCGACGGCGAACGGGCCTCCTGATGGAGGATGACCAGCCCGCCGGCGGGCAGTGGAACTTCGACCACGACAACCGCGAGCCGCTGCCGGAGTCACTCACGGCCCCGGAACCCCCGCACCACCGTCGGGACGCCGTCACCGAGGAGGTCCTGGCGCTGGTGGCGGAGCACTTCGGCGACCACTTCGGCAGCCTCGAGGGCTTCCACTGGCCGGTGACGCGGCGCCAGGCGCTGGTCGACCTGCGCCATTTCATCCAGCACCTGCTCCCCGAGTTCGGTCGCTACCAGGACGCCATCAGCGACGCCGAGCCCTTCCTGTTCCACTCGCGGCTCGCGGCGGCACTCAACCTGGGGCTGCTGTCGCCTCGCGAGCTGTGCGAGGCGGCGGAGCGGGAGTATCTCGAGGGGCACGCCCCGCTGAACTCGGTGGAGGGCTTTATCCGCCAGATCCTGGGCTGGAGGGAGTATGTGCGCGGCCTCTACTGGACACGCATGCCCGATTACAAGACGGGCAACGCCCTGGGGGCCGAGGGCGACCTGCCGGCCTGCTACTGGAGCGGCGAGACCGAGCTGCGCTGCCTTGCGCGCGCCATCGAGATGACCCGCGACAACGCCTATGCCCACCATATCCAGCGGCTGATGGTGACCGGCAACATCGCACTGCTGTGTGATGTATCGCCGGAGGCGCTGTGCGACTGGTACCTGGCGGTGTATGCCGACGCCTGCGAGTGGGTGGAGCTGCCCAATACCCTGGGGATGGTGCTGCATGCCGATGGCGGCCTGATGGGCTCCAAGCCCTACTGCGCCTCGGGCAAGTATATCGACCGCATGTCGGACCACTGTCGCCACTGCCGCTTCGACCCGAAGCGGGTCACCGGGGACGACGCCTGCCCGCTCAACAGCCTCTACTGGCGCTTCCTGGAGCGTCATGCCGAGACTCTCTCGGCCAACCCGCGCATGAAACTGATCTATGGCTCGCTGGCCAGGATGAGCGACGAGAAGCGTTCGGCCATGCGAGAGCAAGCGGAGGCCTTCCTGGCGGCGCTGCCGCGAAGCTCGGCCTGGCGCCAGGCGGGAGACGTTGAAGAGCGCCGCCGCCATCTCGCCGGTTACCGCACCACGCGCCAGGAGGAGACCCCATGAGCCGTCGCGATCCCCTCGCCGCCACGCCGCCGGTCACCCTCTATCACGACGGCGACTGCCCGCTGTGCCAGCGTGAGGTGGCCTGGCTGGAACGACATCCACGACGGGCGCGCGTGGCGCTGGTGGATATCCAGGCACCGGACTTCGACGCCACGGCGCAGGGCCGGACCTTCGAGGAAATGATGGGCCGGCTGCACCTGCAGGACGCCAGGGGCCACTGGTACATCGGCATGGACGCCAGCCGCGCGCTCTACGCGGTGCTGGGCTACCGGCGGCTGGTATGGATTAGCACCCTGCCAGGACTGGCGGGGCTGATGGATGCGGGTTATCGCTGGTTTGCCCGCCGCCGGGTGCGCCTGGGGCGCTGGCTGGAGGCGCGGCGGCGGTGAATCGTCTCGCCGGGCGGCGGTCTACGAGAAGGAGCCGGCCGAAACCGGAACGATGCTCAGAAGACCAGCGGCATGCGTGAAGTCAGCGGGTCCTGATAGTGGGTGGCGCGGCCGATCACCTCGTCGTGAGGCACCTGCTGAACCAGGTAAGCGCGGTGAATGCCGGCACGCTTGAGCTCCACATAGACGTCGTCCAGGGCGCGGAACAGCACCGGCTTGCCCTGACGGGTCAGCATGTGTCGCTGCCCCTCGATGTCCTCCAGCTCTACCTGATAGAAGCGACTGCCGGCATGGCCGATGACGCGAATCTCGTAGTTGTCATGATGGGCCGCGAAGGCCTTGAGGTCGTGAAAATCCATGGATCCCTCCAGGGTGTCTTGTAGTTGCATGTCCTCACAGACTGGCGCCGGAGGATGACGCCAGGGTGACGGCTGCATGTCAAAAATGTGACTACGAGACCCCAGGAGAGTTCCACAAGCTATTGATAGTCGGAAGGATCGATCGCCTTGCCCAGCGAGTTCCGGTCGACCCACTTGCCGGCCTTGGTCTCCTTGTAGCGGAAAACCACACGGTCACCCACCGCCACCGGCAGTTCAGCGTCCTCGGTCTGGTAGCTGTAGGTCTCACCCTCCACCATCAGCTGGTAGCGGTAGAGGTCGGGCATGCCCAGCCACTCCTTGAACGGGCCTTCACGCTCCACGGACTGGAGCTCGCCGCGCGCCTCCAGCTTGGGGGTGCGGCGTCGATTGCCGCGCTGAAATCCGCCTGCCATGCTACCTCCTTCCTGTACTCGTTCGGGGGGTGGGCATTATACGGGCCCCTCGCCCCGGCTCAACCCGCGACGCCCGCGCTCACTCGCCGAAGCCATCTCCATAGCTGTCGGGCGCCAGGTCCTCGAAGCGGGTATAGCGACCAATGAAGGCCATATGCACCGTGCCGATGGGGCCGTTACGCTGCTTGCCGATGATCAGCTCGGCCAGCCCCTGATTGTCGGGGTTGTCGGGATTATAGACCTCGTCACGATAGACGAAGGCGATCACGTCGGCATCCTGCTCGATGGCGCCGGATTCGCGCAGGTCCGACATCACCGGCCGCTTGTTGGGACGCTGCTCGAGGGAGCGGTTGAGCTGGGAGAGCGCCACCACCGGACAGCCGAACTCCTTGGCCAGCCCCTTGAGCGAGCGGGAGATCTCGGAGATCTCGCCGGTACGGTTCTCGGAGAAGCCGGGGATCTGCATCAGCTGAAGGTAGTCGATCATCACCAGCCCGACGTTGCCGTGCTCACGCACCAGGCGGCGGATACGCGAGCGCATCTCGTTGGGCGACAGCGCCGCGGTATCATCGATGAACAGCTGCTTGTCCTTGAGCAGGTTCACCGCCGAGGTCAGCCGCGGCCAGTCCTCGTCCTCCAGCTGGCCGGTACGCACCCGGGTCTGGTCGATGCGCCCCAGCGACGAGAGCATGCGCAGCATCAGGGCATCGGCGGGCATCTCCATGGAGAACACCATCACCGGCTTCTCGCTGGAGATGACGGCATGTTCGACGATGTTCATCGCGAAGGTGGTCTTGCCCATCGAGGGCCTCCCGGCGATGATCACCAGGTCCGAGGGCTGCAGCCCCGAGGTCATCTCGTCCAGGTCGCGGAAGCCGGTGGAGAGGCCGGTCATCTCGCCCTTCATGTTGAACAGCTCGTCGATGCGGTCCACCGCCTTGGCGAGCAGCTCGCTCATGCCGATGGGGCCGCCCGACTTGGGGCGCTCCTCGCTGATCTGGAACACCAGCCGCTCGGCCTCGTCGACCAGCTCGTCCGCCGGCCGCCCCTGGGGGCTGAAGGCACCATCGGCGATCTGGCTGGCGGCACGGATCAGCTTGCGCAGGGTCGCCCGCTCGCGAACGATATCGGCATAGGCGCGGATATTGCTCGCGGAGGGGGTATTGCGGGCCAGTTCGGCGAGGGTAGCCAGGCCGCCCACGGTGTCCAGCTGGTCACGCCCCTCCAGCGCCTCGGAGAGGGTCACCACGTCCAGCGGCCGCGCCGACTCGGCAAGCTCCGCCATGACGTTGAAGATCAGGCGGTGCTCGTAGCGATAGAAGTCGTCGGCCACCAGGCGGTCGGCGACGTTGTCCCAGGCCTGGTTGTCGAGCATCAGTCCGCCCAGCACCGACTGCTCCGCCTCCAGCGAGTGGGGCGGTACCTTGAGGGCGGCGGTTTCCTGGTCGTGCTCGAGCATCTCTGACATGGCGATGGTTCACCCTGGGCATTGCGGGGTCGCCATTCTACCCCAGACAGACACAATAAAAACGCGACGAGGGGCGCGAGGATCTCTCCCCGCGCCCCTCGTCAGGAGCGGCCGTCAGGACTTACTCGGCGACCACCACCACGCGCACGGTGGCTTCGACATCGGCGTGCAGACGCAGCGCAATGTCGTACTCGCCGGTGGCGCGGATCGGACCTTCCGGCATGCGCACTTCACTCTTGGCCACATCGATGCCGGCCGAGGCGATGGCATCGGCCAGGTCGCGGGGCCCGATGGAGCCGAACAGCTTGCCCTCGTCGCCGGACTTGGCGACCAGAGAGAGCTCGATCTCGTTGAGCTGGGCGGCACGCGCCTCGGCCTCGGCCTTGCGCTCGGCAGCCTGGGCCTCGAGCTCGGCACGCTGGGCCTCGAAGGCCTCGATGTTGTCCTTGGTGGCCGGCACGGCGAGGCCGTAGGGCACCAGGTAGTTGCGGCCGTAACCGGGCTTGACGGTGACCTGGTCACCCAGGCCGCCCAGCTTGCCAATATTGTCGAGCAGAATGACTTCCATCTCGTAAACCTCTTGTCAGTTGCGGCTGGCCAGGCGCCCGCGAATGTTCGCGAAGGCGTCGATGAAGGCCAGCAGCAGCACGATCAGAATCATGGGCCAGGTGGTGATCAGCAGCAGGTAGAAGGCGACCAGCCACAGCCCGTTCATCCCTTTCAGTCCGATAAATCCATGCACCAGGGCGATGCCGGCGACCAGCAGCGGAACCCACAGCAGCATGCCCAGGCCCGGAAGCCCCAGCACGGCACCGATCGCCCCGAGCACCACCAGCACGGCGAGCTCACGCGGCGCCAGGCGCAGGGCGTGGAACTCCTCGCGGAAGCCCCCGGGGTTGTAGAGTCCCGCCTGCCAGCTGCGCGCCAGGGCCAGACAGGCCACGGCGGCAATCAGCACGATAAGACCGGTGACTCCACCGATCAGCAATCCCGCCAGCTGCTCGGCATCGAACCCCTGGCTGCCCAGCTCGGTGAGCAGGCGCTCGACCTCGGGAGAGGCCTGTCGCAGCTGGTCGAGCATCTCCCCGGTGCCCCCGGGGGGCAGGAAGATACCCAGCTGGATCATCACCGCGCCGGCCAGGGCGCCGACGATCAGCGCTTCGCTCCAGCGCAGGCGGGAGCGCAGCACCACCGCCATCAGGGTCACCAGCAGCACGCTGGAGAGCGGGATGACATCCCCCTGCATCCACCACCAGCCCGAAGGCACGGCGGCGGCCACGATCACCGGCAGTGCCGGGGAGAGTCCCCGACGCAGGGTGACCAGGGCCGCGATGGCGGCCCCCAGCCAGAACAGCCAGGGAATCAGGGTGGCCACGGCGGCCCCGCCGGAGGCGTAGGGCGTACCGCGCATCACCCAGCGGGCGATCGTCAGCATCTTGCCGCCGGCTTACTGGTGGCTATCGGAGTAGGGGAGCAGTGCCAGGTAGCGCGAGCGCTTGACGGCGGTAGCCAGCTGGCGCTGGTAGCGGGCCTTGGTACCGGTGATACGGCTGGGAACGATCTTGCCGGTCTCGGTGATGTAGGCCTTGAGGGTGTCCAGATCCTTGTAATCGATCTGCTTCACGCCCTCGGCGGTGAAACGGCAGAACTTGCGGCGACGGAAAAAGCGTGCCATGTGAAGACTCCTTCAGACGTGCGATGGGGGTGATCAGGCGGACTCGGCGCGGGGCTTCTCGTCGCGGGGCTTATCTTCGCGACGGGTACGCTTCTCTTCCACCGGCTTCATCATCGGCGAGGCCTCGGTGATGGCTTCGTTGCAGCGCACCACCAGGCTGCGGATGATGGCGTCGTTGAAGCGGAAGATGTTCTCGATCTCGTCGAGGGTCTCGCCGCTGCACTCGACGTTCATCAGCACGTAGTGAGCCTTGTGGATCTTGTTGATCGGGTAGGCCAGGTGACGACGGCCCCAATCCTCCAGGCGATGCACGGTACCGCCGTTCTCGGTGACGAGGCTGGTGTAGCGCTCGACCATGGCCGGAACCTGCTCGCTCTGGTCCGGATGGACCATGAACACGATTTCGTAATGACGCATGGGATCTCCTTGCGGTTTGGCAGCTTCCTCGGGAGGTCTCGGCGCTCCGGGGAAGCAAGGAGGTGATAGAAGAAACACGAATGCCCGCTCGATGGACGAACGGGCGCAAGCATTCTAAAGAATGGCCGCCGGACTGGCAAGGCGCGTTTCCTCGATCATGGCCTCGGGGGCGCGGCAGCAACGGACAGATATTTGACATAATAATCAAATATCCATATTTTGATAACGCATAGTTATGGATCACCCCGCTTTCCCCGTGGCCGACACGCCACACCCGCACTGATTCCGGGCGCGCCATGCCGCCTCTCCTCCGCTGTCGCCGGCCTGCATGGGCCCTGCCTCGGAATCGGCGCCATGACGCCATCAGCAAGCACTCCGCCCCGTCACTACGACAGGCGCCCCCTCCCGGGGACGGATCACCACCCCGGGACCGAATCGCGGACCAGGCGTCCTGCCTCCTGACGGGCACCGGGCATCCATGCTTTCTGCCATCTCGATGCTCGACCCGGCCGCCACTGTCGGCGGCGCCGTGGCGAGCCTCTCTCACGGAGCCATTCATGACAAAACGTGTTGCCATCATCGGTGCCGGCCCCAGCGGCCTGGCGCAACTGCGCGCCTTCCAGTCAGCCTTCGAGAAGGGAGCCGACCCCGTCGAACTGGTCTGCTTCGAGAAGCAGAGCGACTGGGGCGGCCAGTGGAACTACACCTGGCGCACCGGCCTCGATGCCAATGGCGAACCCGTCCACAGCAGCATGTACCGCTACCTGTGGTCCAACGGCCCCAAGGAGTGCCTGGAGTTCGCCGACTACAGCTTCGAGGAGCACTTCGGCAAGCCGATCGCCTCCTATCCGCCGCGTGCCGTGCTGTGGGACTACATCAAGGGGCGCGTCGAGAAGTCAGGCGTACGCGAGTACATCCGCTTCAACTGCCCCGTCCGTCATGTGGAGTACCGGGAGAACGACGGGACCTTCCTGGTCACCGTGCATGACCATGAGCGCGACGTGGTCGAGAGCGAGGTCTTCGACCATGTGGTGGTGGCCTCGGGCCACTTTTCCACGCCCAACGTGCCCGAGTTCGAGGGCTTCGAGGCCTTCAACGGCCGCATCCTGCATGCCCACGATTTCCGGGACGCCCTGGAGTTTCAGGGCAAGCACCTGCTGCTGGTGGGCAGCAGCTACTCCGCCGAGGATATCGGCTCGCAGTGCTACAAGTATGGCGCGCGCAGCATCACCACCAGCTATCGCACCCGCCCCATGGGCTTCGACTGGCCCGAGAACTGGGAGGAGAAGCCCCTGCTGCAGCGGGTCGACGGCAACACCGCCTACTTCGCCGACGGCACCAGCAAGCAGGTGGATGCCATCATCCTGTGCACCGGCTACCTGCACCACTTCCCCTTCCTGCCGGACACCCTGCGTCTGCAGACCAACAACCGCCTGTGGCCGCTGGGGCTCTACCGCGGGGTCGCCTGGGAGGACAACCCCGGGCTCTTCTACCTGGGCATGCAGGATCAGTGGTACACCTTCAACATGTTCGACGCCCAGGCCTGGTATGTCCGCGACATCATCCTGGGGCGCATCGCCCTCCCCGACCGCGAGACCATGCAGGCTGACAGCCAGGCCTGGCGCGAGCGCGAGGAGGCGCTGGAAGACGATGAGCAGATGATCCGTTTCCAGGGCGACTATGTCGCCAGCCTGATCGATGCCACCGACTATCCGAGCTTCGACATCGAGGGGGTCAACCGGACCTTCCTCGAGTGGGAGCAGCACAAGCACACGGACATCATGACCTTCCGTGACAAGTCCTACTCCTCGCTGATGACCGGCACCCAGGCGCCGGCCCACCATACCCGCTGGCTGGATGCCATGGATGATTCGCTGGAGGCCTTCCTCGACGCCCCCGCCAGGCGGCCGGCAGCCAAACCCGAGGAAGCCGGCAGCTGATCGTTCGCGCCGCGTAGAGACGACAACGCCTGCCATATGGCAGGCGTTGTCGTTTCAGGCCCCGGGCTTCAGGTCCCGGGCGTCGCCCGCCCCCGCTGGCGAACCGCCTCGAAGAGGCTGATGCCGGTGGCCACCGAGACGTTGAGGCTAGAGACGCTGCCGGCCATGGGCAACTTGACCAGCTGGTCGCAGGCCTCGCGGGTCAGGCGGCGCATGCCCTTGCCTTCAGCCCCCATCACCAGCGCCGTGGGCCCGGTGAGGTCGACCTCGAAGATCAGCGACTCGGCCTCACCGGCGGTGCCGGTGACCCAGACGCCGAGCGACTTGAGCCTGGCCAGGGCACGGGAGAGGTTAGTGACCTGATAGACAGGCACGCTCTCGGCGGCACCGCAGGCGACCTTGCGCACCGTGGCGTTGAGCGGCGCGGCCTTGTCCTTGGCCACGATCACCCCATGCACCCCGGCGGCATCGGCACTGCGCAGGCAGGCGCCAAAGTTGTGCACGTCGGTGATACCGTCGAGCACCAGCAGCAGCGGGGGCGTCGCATGGGGCCACGCCTCCAGGCGGAACCACAGTGCATTCTCGGCCTCGAACGCCAGCGGCGTGGTGAAGGCCACGACACCCTGGTGGGCGGCGCCCTGGGCCAGGCGGTCGAGCTCGTCACGCGGACGCGACTGGATGCGGGCGCCACCGCGGCGGGCGACCTCGACCAGTTCGGCCAGGCGCGCCCCCGCACTGCCCTCCTGCACCCACAGTTCGCGAGGCGTCTCGCCGCGTTCGATCAAGGCACGCACGGCGTGGACGCCGAATACCGCCTCCAGGCCACCGGGCGCGGCGGGCTTGCCGGCGGCAGGCCGGTGGGGTCGCTTGTGCTTCATGGTTATCGCTTCATCGAGGGTCACACGGCGGGCCCGATGGCCCGCCACAGGATTCAGCGCCGCGAACGGCGCCGGCGGTTGCCGCTGCGCTTGCGGCCATCGCCCTTGTCGGACTTGTCGCCCTTGGCGGCGGTGTCGCCCCGGGATGCCTCGGACTTGGGCGGCTTGCCACCGGCGCTGGCGCGCCCCTTGGCAGGCGCATCATCCACCGCACGGCGCCGGCGCGGCGCACGCTGGGGGCGCGGCTTGTCGTCGGCCAGGGCGAAGTCGATCTTGCGATCGTCCAGGTCGACCCGGGCCACCTGCACCGTGACGCCGTCGCCGAGGCGGTAGCTCATGCCACTGCGCTCGCCCTTGAGGCGGTGCTTCTCCGGCTCGTAATGGTAGTAGTCGGAGGGCAGCGAGGTGACGTGGACCAGCCCCTCGACATAGACCTCGTCGAGCCGCACGAAGATGCCGAACTGGGTCACCGAGGCGATGGTGCCGTCGTAGACCTCGCCGAGCTTGTCGGACATGAACTCGCACTTGAGCCAGTCCTCGACGTCGCGGGTGGCATCGTCGGCACGCCGCTCGGTCATCGAGCAGTGCTCGCCGAGTTCGAGCATCTGCTCGAAGGTATAGGGCGCCCACTTGCTGGGTGGCTCCACCGCCGCCCCGTCGGCACGCAGTACCGTATTGGTCTGGCGGGGCCCGCGGATCACCGAGCGGATGGCACGATGCACCAGCAGGTCCGGGTAGCGCCGGATCGGCGAGGTGAAGTGGGCATAGGCCGGATAGGCCAGGCCGAAGTGGCCATCGTTCTGGGGCGAATAGACCGCCCGGCTCATGGAGCGCAGCATCACCGTCTGGATGACGTCGGTATCGGGGCGCCCCTTGATGGCCTCGGCCAGGTCACGGTAGTCCTGGGGACTCGGGTCGTCGCCGCCGGCCAGCGACAGGCCCAGTTCGTTGAGGAACAGGCGCAGCTTGTCGAGGCGCTCCGGCGAGGGCTTCTCGTGGATGCGGTAGAGGGCCGGCAGGTCGTGCTTGTCGAGGAAGCGCGCGGTGGCCACGTTGGCCGCCAGCATGCACTCCTCGATGATCTTGTGGGCATCGTTGCGGGAGCGCGGCACGATCTTCTCGATCTTGCGCTCGTCGTTGAAGACGATAGCCGTCTCGGTGGTCTCGAAGTCGATGGCGCCCCGCTCCACCCGGGCCTCGCGCAGCAGCCGGTAGAGGGCGTGCAGGTTCTTCAGCGACGGCACCAGCGCGCTGTACTCCTCGCGCAGGGCCTCGCCCTCCTGCCCCTCGTCGTCGAGGATCGCCGCCACCTTGTTGTAGGTGAGGCGCGCATGGGACTGGAACACCGCCTCGTAGAAGCGGTAGCGGCTGATGGCACCGCTCTGGGAGATATTCATCTCGCAGACCAGGGCCAGGCGATCGACGGCCGGGTTGAGCGAGCAGAGTCCGTTGGAGAGCAGCTCCGGCAGCATCGGCACCACCTGTCCCGGGAAGTAGACAGAGTTGCCGCGGCGGATCGCCTCCTGGTCCAGGGCGCTGCCCGGTCTCACATAGTGGGAGACGTCGGCGATGGCCACCAGCAGCTTCCAGCTCCCGGACTTGGTCTTCCAGGCGCAGACGGCGTCATCGAAGTCCTTGGCGCTCTCGTCGTCGATGGTCACCAGCGGCACGTCGCGCAGGTCGATGCGCCGATGCGTGTCCTCCTCGGCCACCTCGGCGGACATGCCGGCGATCTGGTCGTGGACCTCCGGCGGAAATTCGGCGGGGATCTCGTAGCTGCGGATGGCGATATCGATCTCCATCCCGGGATCCATGCGCTCGCCCAGCACCTCGATCACCTCGCCCACCGGCTGCACCCGGGTCTCGGGCTGCTTGACGATGTGCGCCGAGACCACCTGGCCATCCTTCGCCCCCCCACAGGCGCTGTGGGGAATGATGATCTCCTGGGTAATGCGGGCATTCTCGGGGATCAGCACACCGAACTCGGGGGTGTTCTGGCGATAGACGCCGACGATGGTCTGGGTGTTGCGCGCCAGCACCTCGGCGATGGTGGCCTCGTCGCGGCCACGGCGGTCGCGACCGCTGACACGTGCCAGCACGTGATCGCCGTGAAAGACACGGCGCATCTGCCGCGGCGGCAGAACCAGGTCGGGCTTCTTGCCGTCGTCACGCAGCAGGAAGCCGAAGCCGTCGCGGTGACCCAGCACCTTGCCCTTGATCAGGTCGAGCTTGTCGATCAGAGCGTAGGCACCGGCACGGTTGCGCAGCACCTGGCCATCGCGCTCCATGGCCGCCAGCCGGCGACGCACCGCCTCCTGCAGCTCCTCATCCTCGAGGCCCAGCTGCTGGCTCATCCTCTCGTGGGTGATCGGCTTGCCGATGTCTTCCAGACGGGCGAGCAGGTACTCGCGGCTGGGGGCGGGCTTATCATACTTGTGGGCTTCGCGTTCCGCGTGCGGATCGTCGCTGAGCGTCCAGTGGGTCATGCGCGGTGCATCCTTGGCAGGGTCGGGGACGACATGAGTAAGGAGGCGCTCGAGCGCCGCGGGAACGAGGTGTTGCTTGGGGATTCATTGATCATGGCCGCAGTATAGCGCCGCGGGCGCGGCCACCCAACCTTGGCGGGCCCCTCGAGGCTGGAAAAAAACACCTCGCGGCCATCCTGCCCCTTGCAAAGCCGGCGAATTCGGGTACCATACGCGTCGCCTGCCCAGATGGCGGAATTGGTAGACGCGCTAGCTTCAGGTGCTAGTGTCCTTACGGACGTGGAGGTTCAAGTCCTCTTCTGGGCACCATCGCTCTTTTACAGTACGACTCGCTCGTGTTCGCCCAGGTGGCGGAATTGGTAGACGCGCTAGCTTCAGGTGCTAGTGTCCTTACGGACGTGGAGGTTCAAGTCCTCTCCTGGGCACCACTCCTTCGGAGACGCGGACACGACGAGATGCATGATGCGCCCAGGTGGCGGAATTGGTAGACGCGCTAGCTTCAGGTGCTAGTATCCTTACGGATGTGGAGGTTCAAGTCCTCTCCTGGGCACCATTTTTTAGCGTCATGCAGGCTGGATCAGACGATACACACAGGAAACCGCGACATGAATCGCGGTTTTTTTGTGCCTGCTCGATGGATTTACTCGAAGCGCCCGGGTCGATTTGCGACCTCCTCCAGCGCCCAGCCACGGGTTCTCACCCGACCCTCCAGCGCCTCGGCGGCCGCTGCCGGCAGGTTGGGAAAGAAGTCGAGTCCGGTTCGCGCCTCCAGCTCGTCGATGCTCACCAGAAAGTCATCCAGCGGCTCGTCGCCGCGCACTCCATGAGGCATCAGGAAGGCCAGCGCCAGGGGGCGCTCGGCGGGCACCACGATGATCTTGTAGAAGGCCTCGGGAACTTCCACGAAACCGACCCGGTTGAATACATTGTCGAGGAAGCCCTCGGGGAATACCGGCCCGGTTATCACCTGCACCGCGCCGAAGCGAGGCACGAAGTGGTCCATCACCACCTCCTCCAGGCGCTGCCATAGCCGCCGATTGAGATCCGGACGCTGAGGCGTCATGTTGCTCATGTAGAAAGTGTCGAGCTGGGCATCACGACCATGCACCGCGGCGATGGCGTAGTTCGGCGCCAGGTGGCCGCGGTCGAAGCCGCTGCCGGCATAGTGGTCGGTACCGATGGGCCACAGGGTGCGCCAATCCTGGCGAAACCCGGGGCGCGGCCCGGATCGGGGATCCTCCACCGCCTGGAGTCGATAACTGACCCACAGCGGATTGACCCGCACATCGGACCAGCCCACCAGGAAACCTTCATTGCGCAGCACACGGTGGAAGCTGGTGGGCGATACCTGCTGCCATTCGGGCACGCCCATCCACACCAGGGAATCACGCAGCTCGCGGGCCTGAAAATGCCACAGGCCGGCACCCACGGCCACAAACAGCAGGCTGACGGCAAGGCGCCGCAGCGGTCGGCCACGGCGCAACAGGGGGGAACGTCGGCGACTCATCCGTGAATGGCTTTCCGATAGAGGGACAGGGAACTACAGGTGAAGGCAGGCGCGGCAGGCCGCCGCTACATCGCTGGCGGCGAGCCGCGACTCAGGCTACCAGCCCAGAGAGAACATGGTCTCCAGGTCGTGGCGGGAGTGCACCTGCATGGCATTCAGGGTCTCGGTGTCGCGGATGCCCTCCACCACATTGAGGCGTCCGGTGACCAGCTCTGCCAGGCTCTCGAAGTCGCGCGTACGGGCGATGGCAACCAGGTCATAGCGACCGCAGGTGGAGTAGACCTCGCTGATCCCCTCCACGTCGGCCAGGCGCTCGGCCACCGACTTGACCTGTCCCTTCTCGGCATTGATCAGGATCACGGCATTCTGCATCGGGCTCTCTCCAGCTTGCGCCCCGAGGGCGGAGTGGGTGGCGGGCATTCGTCGACGGCTGCCCGGGGGCTGGCATCGAGTATATCAGTGCCGGGGGCCGGGAAGAATCGCGAGTGGCCAGACACCTCGCGTGACTGCGACAAGCCGTCGCAGCCACGTGTTCGCATGAGCCCGGCGCCTTGACTACCATGGGTTGACGAACTCCTCCGGCAGCCGACTGTCGGAGTTCGAGAGGTGGGTCACCACCCGAGGATAGCGGGCAGACGCCCGACCGTGACTGGCAACGAGACAATAAGGAGATTCCATGGCTAACCACAGCCGTCGTGATTTCATGCGTAACAGCCTGCTGGGCATGGCTGCCCTGCCGCTGGGTGCGGGCATCCTGTCAAAGAGCGCCTTCGCTCAGGACCTCCCGCCGCTGGACCCCTCCGCCGAGCAGGCCCAGGCCCTCAACTACGTCAAGGATGCCACCGAGGCCGCCGACCACCCGGCCTACGCGGAAGGCGAGCAGTGCGACAACTGCATGTTCTTCCAAGCCGACACCAATGGCTGCCAGCTGTTCCCCCAGAACAGCGTCGAGCCGGCGGGCTGGTGCCAGTCCTGGACCGCCCAGAGCTGATATCCGGACGGCTCCGGCCGCTACCCGGCATAAGCGAGGACCCGCGCCCAGGCGCGGGTCCGGTCGTTGAAGGAAGGCAAAAGGGTAGCGGCCAGTGACAGGCGTGCCGCACCGGGTCAGGCGCGCTCGGCATCCTCCTCGTCCGGTAGCGGCCATTGGTAGCGCCGCACCACATGCTCGCCTTGGATCGACTCCAGGTGCACCGGGAACCCCCACAGCTGATGCAGGTGGCGGATTACCGGATAGACGCTGCGCGCCAGTGGGCGGCGATCGTCCTGTATATGGTGCAGGGTCAGCGAACGGTCGCCGCGGATATCCGCCGAGTAGACCTGGATATTGGGCTCACGCACGGACAGGGCGTAATGAGCCGCCAGCGCCTCGCGGATGCGCCGGTAGCCCCGCTCGTCATGGATAGCCGTCACCTCCAGCATCTCCTCCTGGTCGTCGTCGAGCACCATGAACAGCTTGAGGTCGCGGATTACCCTGGGCGACAGGAACTGCTGGATGAAGGACTCGTCCTTGAAGTTCTTCATGGCGAACTCCAGGGTCTCGCGCCAGTCGCTGCCGGCGGTATCGGGAAACCAGAGGCGGTCCTCCTCGGTGGGGGCCTCGCAGAGGCGTCTGAGGTCGCTGAAGATGGCGAATCCCAGCGCATAGGGATTGATGCCGTTGTACCAGGGGCTGTCGAAGGCGGGCTGCTGCACCACCGCCGTATGGGACTGCAGGAACTCCAGCATCAGCCCCTCATCCACCGCCCCCTCTTCATAGAGCCGGTTCATCAGGGTGTAGTGCCAGAAGGTGGCCCATCCCTCGTTCATCACCTGGGTCTGGCGCTGGGGATAGAAGTACTGCGCCAGCTTGCGCACGATGCGCACCACCTCGCGCTGCCACGGCGCCAGCAGCGGCGCATTCTTCTCGATGAAATAGAGCAGGTTCTCCTGGGGCTCCGACGGGTAGCGCCCCCCCGAGTGCAGGCCCAGCGGGTCTTCGGTGTCCTGTGCGTCGCCCAGCGCCTCTGGCGAGGGGCGCCCCGGGATGGTGCGCCACAGGGTGTTGACCTGGGCCTGCAGCAGCTCCTCCCGCTCCTTCTGGCGACGCACCTCCTCCTCGGTGGAGATCGGCGAGGGGCGCTTGTAGCGATCGACGCCGTAATTCTGCAGGGCGTGGCAGGCATCCAGCAGCTGCTCGACGGCGGCGACCCCGTGACGCTCCTCGCACTCGGCGATGTATTTCCGGGCGAACACCAGGTAGTCAATGATCGAGCCGGCATCGGTCCAGGTACGGAACAGGTAGTTACCCTTGAAGAAGGAGTTGTGGCCATAGCAGGCGTGAGCCATGACCAGCACCTGCATCATCAGGGTGTTCTCCTCCATCAGATAGGCGATGCAGGGGTCAGAGTTGATCACCAACTCGTAGGCCAACCCCATCTGGCCGCGGCGATAGGCCTGCTCCACGGCCAGGAATTGCTTGCCGAATGACCAGTGGTGGTAGCCCACCGGCATGCCCACGCTGGCGTAGGCATCCATCATCTGCTCGGAGGTGATCACCTCGATCTGGTTGGGATAGGTATCCAGGCGATACTCGTCTGCCAGGCGGGCAATCTCCCGCTCGAACTCGGCGAGTATCTCGAAGTTCCAGTCGGATCCCGTGGCGATGGGCTTGCGTCGGGTCATCTTGCCTCCTCGGCCGCTGACCGGCCCTCAGCCGCCGGTGACACGGCGCTTGAACAGCTCGCGGAACACCGGGTAGATATCTCCGGCCTCGACGATCTGGCGCATGGCGAAGCGCGCCGGAAACTCGGCGGCCACGCTCTCGTACTCCTCCCACAGCGCCTGATGGGCGTGGGGAGTGATCTCCACGTAGGTGAAGTACTGCAGCCGCGGCATGAGCTTGCTGATCAGCAGATCGCGGCAGGCCACCGAGTCGTCGTCCCAGTTGTCGCCATCCGAGGCCTGGGCCACGTAGAGGTTCCACTGCCCCGGCGGGTAACGCTCGGCAATGATCTCGTCGACCAGGGACAGGGCGCTGGAGACGATGGTGCCGCCGGTCTCCCGGGAGTAGAAGAACTCTTCCTCATCGACCTCCCGGGCGGCGGTGTGGTGGCGCACGAAGACCAGCTCGACCTTCTCGTAGTTGCGCTCGAGGAACAGGTAGAGCAGCAGGAAGAATCGCTTGGCGATGTCCTTGTGGGCCTGGGTCATGGAGCCGGAGACGTCCATCACGCAGAACATCACCGCCTTGCTGGAAGGCTGGGGCTGGTTGACCAGGTGGTTGTAGCGCAGGTCGTAGGTATCGATGAAAGGCACCGCCTCGAGACGCTTCTCGAGGCGCTCCACCTCGGCCCTGAGCTCATTGATGCGAGCCGGATTACGTAACACCGGGTCCTTGCGCTCCTCGGCCTCCAGAGCCTCGCGGGCCTCACGCAGGGCACGCCGGATCGGCGCGCGCATGGCGATGCGTCGGGCGTGGGCCTCGCGCATGGAGCGCACGATATTGATCCGTGCCGGCACCCCCTCCTTGGAGACCCCGGCGCGCACCGGGCGCACCTCGTCGAGATCCACCAGCGCCTTGCGCTCCAGGTGGGGCAACTCCAGGCCATCGAAGACGAAGTTGAGGAACTCCTCCCGGGAGAGGGTGAAGGCGAACTCGTCCACCCCCTCGCCCTGGTTCGAGGCGCCGCCCTCCCCCGCGCCGTCACCGCTGCCGCCACCGCCGGGGCGGCGCATGCGGTCGCCCTCGACGAACTCCTTGTTGCCTGGCGCGACGATGCGACGCTTGCCACCGGCGCCGTGCTGGAAGACGGGCTCGGAGATGTCACGGGCGGGTATCGAGACCTTCTCGCCGCGCTCCATGTCGGTGATCGAGCGGCGATTGACCGCCTCCTCCACCGACCGCTTGATATGGGTGCGATAGCGGTCGAGGAAGCGCTGGCGGTTGACCGCGCTCTTGTGCTTGGCATTGGCCCGTCGGTCGATGAAGTAGCTCATGGCAACTCTCCTGCTCGCCGCGGGGACCTGCCGCCACGGCGCGGCGTCGGGCTACTGGGACTTGCGCACCCGCAGGTACCACTCGGAGAGCAGGCGCACCTGTTTCTCGGTGTAGCCGCGCTCCACCATGCGAGCCACGAAGTCCTCGTGCTTCTTCTGGTCAGCACTGGAGGCCTTGGCGTTGAAGGAGATCACCGGCAACAGCTCCTCGGTGTTGGCGAACATCTTGTGTTCGATCACCCCGCGCAGCTTCTCGTAGGACTGCCAGCTGGGGTTCATGCCGTTGTTCTGGGCACGCGCCCGCAGCACGAAGTTGACCACCTCGTGGCGGAAGTCCTTGGGATTGGAGATGCCCGCCGGCTTCTCGATCTTCTCCAGCTCCTCGTTGAGAGCCTGGCGGTCGAGGAACTCGCCGGTCTCGGGGTCGCGGTACTCCTGGTCCTGGATCCAGAAGTCGGCGTAGGTGACATAGCGGTCGAAGATGTTCTGGCCGTACTCGGAGTAGGACTCGAGGTAGGCCGTCTGGATCTCCTTGCCGATGAAGTCGACGTAGCGCGGCGCCAGGAACTCCTTGATGAAGCGCAGGTAGCGCTCGAAGGTCTCGCGCGGCAGCTGCTCCTGCTCCAGGCGCTGCTCCAGCACGTAGAGCAGGTGCACCGGGTTGGCCGCCACCTCGTGGCTATCGAAGTTGAACACCTTGGAAAGGATCTTGAAGGCGAAGCGGGTGGAGAGCCCATCCATGCCCTCGTCGACCCCGGCGGCATCACGGTACTCCTGGATCGACTTGGCCTTGGGATCGGTGTCCTTGAGGTTCTCGCCGTCGTAGACCCGCATCTTGGAGTAGATGCTCGAGTTCTCCGGCTCCTTGAGCCGCGAGAGCACCGAGAACTGGGCAAGCATGCGCAGGGTGTCCGGCGCACAGGGTGCCTGGGACAGCGACGAGTGCTCGAGTAACTTCTTGTAGATATTGATCTCTTCGGAGACCCGCAGGCAGTAGGGCACCTTGACCATGTAGACCCGGTCCAGGAAGGCCTCGTTGTTGCGGTTGTTGCGGAAGGTCTGCCACTCGCTCTCGTTGGAGTGGGCCAGCACGATGCCCTCGAAGGGGATCGCCCCCATGCCCTCGGTGGGGTTGTAGTTGCCCTCCTGGGTGGCGGTGAGCAGCGGATGGAGCACCTTGATCGGCGCCTTGAACATCTCGACAAACTCCATCAGCCCCTGGTTGGCTCGGCACAGGCCACCGGAGAAGCTGTAGGCGTCGGGATCGTCCTGGGAGTAGAGCTCGAGCTGGCGGATATCCACCTTGCCCACCAGCGATGAGATGTCCTGGTTGTTCTCGTCGCCGGGCTCGGTCTTGGAGATGGCGATCTGGTTGAGCCGCGAGGGATAGAGGCGCACCACCCGGAACTGGCTGATGTCGCCGCCATACTCCTTGAGACGCTTGGCCGCCCAGGGCGACATCACGCTCTTCAGGTAGCGGCGGGGAACCCCATACTCCTTCTCCAGCAGCTCACCATCCTCCTCCGGCGAGAACAGCCCCAGCGGCGACTCGTAGACCGGCGAATCCTTGATGGCATAGAAGGGCACCTTCTCCATCAACAGCTTGAGGCGCTCGGCCAGGGATGACTTGCCGCCGCCCACCGGCCCCAGCAGGTAGAGGATCTGCTTGCGCTCCTCCAGCCCCTGGGCGGCATGGCGAAAGTAGGCGACGATCTGCTCGATCGACTCCTCCATGCCGTAGAACTCGGCAAAGGCCGGGTAGCGGCGGATCACCTTGTTGGAGAAGATGCGTGACAGCCGTGGGTCCTTGGCCGTGTCGATGACCTCCGGCTCGCCGATCGCCTGAAGCATGCGCTCGGCGGCCGAGGCATAGGCCAGCGGTTCCTCGCGACACAGCTCCAGATACTCCTGCAGGCTCATCTCCTCCTGCTGGACTCGGGCGAAACGGTTCTGCACATGGTCGAAGATGCTCATCGATGCCTCCTTAAGCCCGATGGCTCGGCGCCGGCATGCGGGCGCACGAGAACAGGGTCACCTTCAGCGTAGGTCAGCGCGGCACACTATCGGCTGACATCCTGTCAACGCTTGGGCTTAATTCCTATGAGCCCGCCACGGACTCATGGTTCGACATCGCCGTGCCAAGGCCATTCAACGCAGCGGGCCCGCCATCACGATGACGGCAGGCCCGCAGCACAACGACCCGACAACGCTCAGAGCGTGGCGGCCACCCGGGTCCCCTGGTCGATGGCACGCTTGGCATCGAGCTCACCGGGCTCGCTTGCGCCACCGACCAGATGCACCGCCACACCGGCCTCGCGCAGTGGCTCATAGAGCTCGCGTACCGACTCCTGGCCGACACAGACCACCACCGTATCGACCTCCAGCAGGCGTGGCTGATCGGCGTGGCGGATATGCAGGCCGGCATCATCGATATGCCGATATTCGCAACCGGCAAGGGCCTCCACTCCGCGCTGCTTGAGCGAGGCGCGATGCACCCAGCCGGTGGTCTTGCCGAGCCCGCGACCGGGCTTGCTGGTCTTGCGTTGCAGCAGGAAGACCCGACGCGGCACCTCCGGGGGACGCGGCGCCGTGAGCCCCCCGGGTGTGGAGACGACAAGATCCACGCCCCACTCCTCGCACCAGGCCTCGGCATCCAGCGACGGCTGGCCGACCTGGGTCAGCAGCTCGGCCACATCGAAGCCGATGCCTCCCGCTCCGATGATCGCCACCCGTGGCCCCACCCGTTCGGGATGCTGGATCGCCTCGGGATAGCCCATCACCTTGGGGTGATCGGCACCGGGCAGCTCGAGTCGGCGCGGACGCACGCCGCTGGCCAGCACCACGGCGTCGAAGTCGGCCAGCGTCGCCACCTCCGCGGCATGGTTGAGTCGCACCTCGACCCCGTGCTTGTCCAGCATCACCCGGAAGTAGCGCAGGGTCTCGGCGAACTCCTCCTTGCCGGGAATCTGGCGAGCATAGTGGAACTGGCCCCCGAGTTCGCCATCCCGCTCGAAGAGGGTGACCGCGTGACCACGTTCGGCCGCGGTCAGCGCGGCGGCCAGGCCCGCCGGCCCGCCACCCACCACGGCGATGCGGCGCGGCGTCGCCACCGGCTCGATGACCAGCTCGGTCTCGTGACCGGCTCGCGGGTTGACCAGACAGGAGGTGAGCTTGCCGGCAAAGGTGTGGTCGAGGCAGGCCTGGTTGCAGGCGATACAGGTATTGATCTCGTCACTGCGCCCCGCGGCGGCCTTGCTGACCCAGGCCGGGTCGGCGAGGAAGGGCCGCGCCATGCTGACCATGTCGGCATGCCCTTCGGCCAGCACCCGCTCGGCGACCTCGGGCATGTTGATGCGGTTGGTGGTGATCAGCGGCAGGGAGACCGCCCCCTTCAGTCGCCGGGTCACCTCGGTAAAGGCTGCCCGGGGCACGCTGGTGACGATGGTGGGGATGCGCGCCTCGTGCCAGCCGATCCCGGTGTTGAGCGCATCCGCTCCGGCCGCCTCGATCGCCCTGGCCAGGGCCACCACCTCATCATGGGTGCTGCCCTCCTCCACCAGATCAATCATGGAGAGGCGAAAGATCACCAGGAAGTCGTCGCCGACCGCCTCGCGGATGCGCCGCACGATCTCCAGCGGGAAGCGGATACGCTGCTCGAACTCCCCGCCCCAGGCGTCATCGCGCTGGTTGGTGCGCCGACAGATGAACTGGTTGATCAGGTACCCCTCGGAACCCATCACCTCCACGCCATCGTAGCCGGCCCGCTTGGCAAGCGTGGCGCAGCGTACATAGTCGTCGATCTGGCGCTCCACCTCCTCGCTGGTCAGCGCTCGGGGGGCAAAGGGGTTGATGGGCGCCTGGATCGCCGAGGGCGCTACCGGTTCCGGCGTATAGGCGTAGCGCCCGGCATGCAGGATCTGCATGCAGACCCGGCCCCCCTCTCCGTGCACCGCCTCTACCACCCGGCGGTGATCGTCCAGTTGCTCCTCGCGCTCCAGGGTCGCCGCCCCCTGGAAGACGGCGCCTTCGGGGTTCGGCGCGATGCCACCGGTGACGATCAGCCCGACGCCCTCCCGGACGCGTTCGGCATAAAAGGCCGCCAGGCGCGCGAAACCACCCGGCACCTCCTCCAGGTTGGTGTGCATGGAGCCCATCAGGATCCGGTTGGGCAGGGTCAGATGACCAAGCTCGAGGGGGCGAAACAGGTGGGGATAGGCGGTCATGGTGGCGCTCCGGGCATTGTCGGGGAAGTTGTCATCGGACCGAATTCAAACAACTGTATGACAGCTGACGCAGGCGTGCAAAGCCTCGGGCCGCGGACGAGGCCAGCGCCAGCATGGTGGCGAGAGACTCAGGAAGGGACAGCAAGGGCAGACGGGGCGGTCAGCAGAAGCGGAAAAATGCCATGGCCGGAGATGAGTAGCGCACACACGAAGAAGCCCCGAGCAAGGCTCAGGGCTTCGGGAATTCGTGGCGACGTTGGCGGACCGGACGGGACTCGAACCCGCGACCTCCGGCGTGACAGGCCGGCATTCTAACCAACTGAACTACCGGTCCGCGTGGTGGGTGATACCGGATTCGAACCAGTGACCCCCAGCATGTGAGGCTGGTGCTCTAACCAACTGAGCTAATCACCCACGCAATCGCACAAGTTACTGCACTATCTCAAGCAAGCTGCCAGGCCTTGATGGCGGACCGGACGGGACTCGAACCCGCGACCTCCGGCGTGACAGGCCGGCATTCTAACCAACTGAACTACCGGTCCGCAACAGGGCTGACTGATCGGGAACACGTTGGCGGACCGGACGGGACTCGAACCCGCGACCTCCGGCGTGACAGGCCGGCATTCTAACCAACTGAACTACCGGTCCGCTGCGTGTTACCTACGTGATTCGGGACTGCCGAGGCAGTGGTGGGTGGTACAGGGTTCGAACCTGTGACCCCCAGCTTGTAAGGCTGGTGCTCTCCCAGCTGAGCTAACCACCCCCGGTCACGTGGCGCTGCATTCTACAGGGGCGGCTTTCAAAGTCAACGCTTTTTGTCACCCGGCGTCGCTACCGCATTCACCAGCGGATTCATTCACTTGGCTGTGGATGGCCGCTGGCGTGCGCGGTCATGAAGGCAACGATGGCGGCAACTCCCTCATCGATCAGCTGTGCCTGACTCCTGCCGCTGGCGCGCCGCGGCTTCCAGTCGTGGTCACCATCCTGCAGCCAGTGCAGTCGCACGCGTTCGGAGAGTGCATAGCCTGCCACCTCCTCCCGAGTGCCGAAGGGGTCGCGAGTGCCCTGGACCACCAGGGTGGGGCAGGCGAGCCGCGGCCAGTGATCCAGGCGCAGCCGTTCAGGCTTGGCGGGTGGATGAAAGGGATAGCCGCACAGCACCAGGCCTGGGGCACCGTCGCGGGCGGCGAGCAGGCTGGCAACCCTTCCACCCATGGACTTTCCGCCCAGCCACAGGGGAGGCAGCCCAGGGTGTGACAGAACGTCGCACCAGGCCGCCATCTCCTCGACCAGGCGATCGACACGCGGTGGTGGACGCCTGCGCCCTTCCCGGCGCATCTGCTGGAGATAGGCAAACTCGATGGCCAGGGTCTGTACACCACCTTCGGCCAGGCCGGCGCGCAGCCGTTGCAGGAACGTGGAATCCTGGCCCGCGCCCGCGCCATGGGCGATCAGCAGCCGACCAACCGTCGCCTGGCCGCTTACCTCGAGGGGGCCATCGGGCAGCTGCCAGTGGCCATCCTCGCCTCTCAGCAGCCGCTCGCGACACTCGGCCGGGGTAATGGACGCATAATCCAGGTCGGTATAATGCGACAAGAGATCTCCTTGCGAGTTCTACGATTACGCCGATTGGCGTGTTCAGGATATTGCCCGGCTGGGGTAGAATCCTCCGCGAATTGACTTGCATCATCCTCAGGGAGGCCGCGTCTGTGACAAACTGACGCAGCTTTATCTCCTACCGCGTTCGATGGGAACCCGACATGAGCACAGCACTTGAACACCCGACCTACAACTACAAGGTAGTTCGGCAGTTCGCGATCATGACCGTGGTCTGGGGCATCGTGGGCATGACACTCGGTGTCATCCTCGCCGCCCAGCTGGTCTGGCCGCAACTGAACCTCGATCTGCCCTGGACCAGCTTCGGACGCCTGCGCCCGCTGCATACCAATGCCGTCATCTTCGCCTTCGGCGGCTCGGCACTGTTCGCCACCTCCTACTACGTGGTGCAGCGGACATGCCAGACCCGGCTCTTCTCTGACCGGCTCGCCGCCTTCACCTTCTGGGGCTGGCAGGCGGTGATCCTCTCCGCGGTGGTCTCACTGCCGCTGGGCATGACCACCACCAAGGAGTATGCCGAGCTGGAGTGGCCGATCAACATCCTGATCGCCGTAGTCTGGATCAGCTATGCCATCGTCTTCCTGATGACCATCAAGCGGCGCCAGACCTCCCATATCTATGTGGCCAACTGGTTCTTTGCCGCCTTCATCCTGACCGTGGCGGTGCTGCACATCGTCAACAACGCGGCGATTCCGGTCACCGCCATGTACTCCACCTCCATCTACTCGGGCGCCATCGACGCCATGGTGCAGTGGTGGTATGGGCACAACGCGGTGGGCTTCTTCCTGACCGCCGGCTTCCTGGGCATGATGTACTACTTCGTGCCCAAGCAGGCCGAGCGTCCGGTCTACTCCTACCGGCTCTCCATCGTCCACTTCTGGGCGCTGATCATGGTCTACATGTGGGCCGGCCCGCACCACCTGCACTACACCGCGCTGCCCAACTGGGCTCAGTCGCTGGGCATGATCATGTCGATCATCCTGCTGGCTCCCTCCTGGGGCGGCATGATCAACGGCATGATGACCCTCTCCGGCGCCTGGCATAAGCTGCGCACCGACCCGACCCTGCGCTTCCTGGTGGTGGCCCTCTCCTTCTACGGCATGTCCACCTTTGAGGGCCCGATGATGGCGGTGAAGACCGTCAACGCCCTCTCCCACTACACCGACTGGACCATCGGTCACGTCCACGCCGGCGCTCTGGGCTGGGTGGCGATGATCACCATCGGCTCCATGTACCACCTGATCCCGCGCCTGTTCGGCCGCACCGAGATGCACTCCGTCAACCTGATCGCCGTGCACTTCTGGCTGGCCACCATCGGCACCGTGCTCTATATCGCCTCCATGTGGGTCAACGGTATCCTGCAGGGCCTGATGTGGCGCGCCATCAACCCCGACGGCACCCTGATGTACACCTTCGTCGAGGCCGTCGAGGCCAGCGGCCCGGGCTACATCGTGCGCCTGATCGGCGGCCTGTGCTGGGTCACCGGCATGCTGATCATGGCCTACAACGTCACCATGACCGTCAAGCGCGGTGAGGGTGCTCGCCAGCCGCTTCCGCAGACTGCCTGAGCCTACAGGGAACGAGACTTCCAATGAGACACGAGATCGTCGAAAAGAATGTCGGCCTGCTCGCCGTGCTGATCCTGGTGGTGATCAGTTTCGGCGGCCTGGCCGAGGTGGTACCGCTGTTCTTCCAGAAGCAGACCACACAGCCGGTGGAGGGCCTCGAGCCCCTCTCGGCCCTGGAGCTGGAAGGCCGCGACATCTACCGCCGCGAGGGCTGCGTGGGCTGCCACTCCCAGATGGTGCGCCCCTTCCGTGCCGAGACCGAGCGCTACGGCCACTACAGCGTGGCCGGCGAGTCGGTCTACGACCACAACTTCCTGTGGGGTTCCAAGCGTACCGGGCCGGACCTGGCCCGCGTCGGCGGCCGCTACAGCGATGACTGGCACCGCGCCCACATGTACAACCCGCGTGACGTGGTACCCGAGTCGGTGATGCCCGCCTACCCGTGGCTGTTCGAGAACACCCTCGACGGCGAGGACACCCCGAAGAAGATGCGCGCCCTGCGTGCCCTCGGCGTGCCCTACACCGACGAGCAGATCGACAACGCCACCAGCGAGGTCCGCGGCGAGCAGGAGATCACCGCACTGATCGCCTACCTGCAGCAGCTGGGCACCGTCCTCAAGGGCAACTGATCATGGATAGCGGCACCGTAAGCGGCATCGTCACCGGCGTACTGATAGTGGCCTTCATCGGCATCACGGTGTGGGCCTATTCGAAGCGTCGCAAGCCTGACTTCGACGAGGCGGCCAACCTGCCCTTCGCCGACGATGACGAACAACCGAACCGTGACACGAGCGCCTCGCCGAACGGGGCCGATTCCCGCAAGCACAAGGGAGACAGGAACACATGAACAATCTCTGGGGTGACTCCCTTTCCGGGTTCTGGAGCGCCTGGATCATCGTCATCACGCTGGGCTCCATCGGGATTGCCTTCTGGCTGCTCTACGCCAACCGCAAGACCGACAAGACCCCTGATGCCGAGGGCAACGTGGATACCACCGGCCACGCCGCCGATGGCATCGAGGAGTACGACAACCCGCTGCCGCGCTGGTGGTTCCAGCTCTACGTGGGCACCGTGATCTTCGCACTGGGTTACCTGGTGCTCTACCCGGGCCTCGGCAACTTCGCCGGCGTGCTGGGCTGGAGCCAGGAGGGCCAGTGGGAAGAGGAAGTGGCGCGCGCCGAGGAGCGCTTCACGCCGATCTTCGCCCAGTACGAGGAGGTGCCGATCCCCGAGCTGGCCCAGGACGCCGAGGCGATGCAGGTCGCCGAGCGCATCTTCCTCAACAACTGTGCGGTGTGTCACGGTTCGGGTGCACAGGGCGGCTACGGCTTCCCCAACCTGACCGACGACGAGTGGCTGTACGGTGGCGAGCCGGAGCAGATCCTGGCGACCCTCAACAACGGCCGCAACGGCCTGATGCCCTCCTGGCAGCAGCTCGGCCAGGAGAACATCGAGAACGTCACCCAGCACGTGCTTTCACTGTCTGGCCAGGAGCATGAGGCCGAACGTGCCGAGAGCGGTGCGGCGACCTTCGCCTCGGTGTGTGCGGCCTGCCACATGCCCGACGGCACCGGCAACCAGGCACTCGGTGCGCCCGACCTGACCAACGATATCTGGCTCTACCAGCAGCCCGGGCAGAGCGTCGCGGACTCCGTGCGCCAGACCCTGCGCAACGGCCGTAACGGCCACATGCCGGCCCAGGCCGCCTATATCGGCGAGGAGCGCGTCCACCTGGTGGCCGCCTACGTCTACAGCCTGCGCGACCAGGACTGAGGCGACCTGCCATCGGGTGAAGAAAGGGTGCGGCTCCAGGTCGCACCCTTTCTCGTTTGTGCAGCGCATCGATACAATGGATCCCACCTTCCTGACGCGAGCCCGCCATGAGCAACAAGATTCCGACCCACGATGTCACCCCGGATCCCGTGGAGCGTCATACCCCACAGGAAGCCGTCACCCAGGAGATGTACGCGAGCCGCCGCCACATCTATGTGCGCGAGATCAAGGGGTTCTTCCAGCGCCTGCGCCGGGCCTCCAACTGGGTGCTGATGCTGGCCTTCTTCATCCTGCCCTGGGTCCCCTGGGGTGATCGCCCGGCGATCTGGTTCAACCTCCCCGGCCGCGAGTTCCATATCTTCTCGGCCACCTTCTACCCCCAGGAGTTCATGCTGCTCTCCTGGCTGCTGATCATCTGCGCCTTCGGCCTGTTCTTCATCACCGTGTTCGCCGGCCGCGTCTGGTGTGGCTACACCTGTCCGCAGAGCGTCTGGACCTTCCTGTTCATCTGGGTGGAACATCGCCTGGAAGGATCGCGCAACCGGCGCATCAAGCTCGACAAGCAGCCCATGAATGCCGACAAGCTGTGGCGCAAGGGGGCCAAGCACCTCATCTGGCTGGCCATTGCCCTGGCCACCGGCATCACCTTCGTGGGCTACTTCACCCCCATCCAGGAGCTCGTGGTGGAACTGCCGACCCTCGAGGCCCATGGCTGGTCCTACTTCTGGGTCGGTTTCTTCCTGGTCTTCACCTACCTCAACGCCGGCTGGCTGCGCGAACAGGTGTGCATCTACATGTGTCCCTACGCCCGCTTCCAGTCGGTGATGTTCGACCGCGACACCCTGATCGTCTCCTACGATGAGGCCCGTGGCGAACCGCGTGGGGCGCGCAAGAAGAGCCTCTCCCACGCCGAGGCCCGCGAGGCCGGCCATGGCGATTGCATCGACTGCGACCTCTGTGTGCAGGTCTGCCCCACCGGTATCGACATCCGCGACGGGCTGCAGTACGAGTGCATCACCTGTGCGGCCTGCATCGATGCCTGCGACAGCGTGATGGACAAGATGGGCTACCCCCGCGGGCTGATCCGCTACACCACCGAGAACGCCCTGGAGGGCAAGCCGACCCATATCCTGCGTCCGCGTCTGATGGGCTACCTCGCCGCCCTGCTGGTGATGATCGGCCTCTTCGTCTGGGCGGTGGGGGACCGCACCCCGCTCTCCTTCGATGTCGAGCGCGACCGCAACCGGCTGTTCCAGACCACTGCCAACGGGAGCATCAGCAACAGCTATGCCATCACGGTGCGCAACATGGACGCCGAGGCCCACGTGTATCGCCTGGAGGCCTCCGGCCTACCGGGGCTGACGCTGGACACCGACAGCATCCGGGTCCCGGCCAGCGACTCCCGCCAGCGGGTAATCACCATCACCGCGCCGGGGGATGCCATCGAGCAACCCAGCCACGCCATTACCCTGCGGCTGACCGCCGAACAGTCACCCGACATCAGCCTGGAGCGCGAGGCGCGTTTCCTCGGCGACCTGCGGAGATAAGATGAGCGAAGATATCAAGCCCTGGTACAAACAGTTCTGGCCCTGGTTCCTGATCGGGCTACTGCTGTCGTCCATCACCTTCAGCCTGGTCTATCTAACGCTCTCGATCCGCTACTACGATGGCTCGGTGGGCGGCGATTACTACAAGCGTGGCCTGGCCATCAACGAGCAGCTGGCCAAGCAGGAGCACGCCCAGGAGCTGGGACTCAAGGCCCGCCTGCGGGTCGACAACCGCACCGGCGATGTGGTGGTGGACCTGGAGGGGCCGCGCCAGCCTGATCGACTGCACCTGGCGTTGATCTTCCCCACCGACAGCGACTTCGACCGCGAACTCACCCTCGAGCACGTACGCGAGGGTCGCTACGTCACCACCCTGGACGAGCCGCTGCGCCACCGCTGGTACCTGCAGCTGCAGCCCGAGGCCGGGGAAGGGGCCGAATGGCGACTGACCGGCGAGGGGAGCTTCCCCAGCGACGACGAGGCCGCCCTGGAACCGGGCCTCTAGCCCGGCGCCTGTGACATGACGAACGACACCGCCGACACCTCCCGCGACGCACCCTGCTACCACTGCGGCAACCCGGTGCCCGCCAGGGCCCCCTGGTCGATCACCCTGGATGACACCCGCCATCCGCTGTGCTGTCCCGGCTGCGAGGCGGTGGCCCACGCCATCGTCGATGGCGGGCTGGCCAGCTACTACCGCTTCCGCACCGAGCTGCCGGAGCGCCCCGATGATCGCGACGCCGCCCGGGCCGAGACCTGGGCAGTATTCGACGATCCCGGGCTGCAGCGCCAGTTCGTGCATCCCGAGGGGGACGACAGCGGCCGCGTCCACGCCACCCTGGCGGTGGACGGCATCACCTGTGCCGCTTGCGCCTGGCTGATCGAGCACCGGCTCAATGGCCTCGAGGGCATCGCCGCAAGCGCGGTCAACCTCACCCACCACCGGGTACGCGTCAGCTGGGACCCGGGCCGGGTCACGCTGTCACGGATCCTCGCCGAGATGGCTGCCATCGGCTACCAGGCCCAGCCCTGGGAGCCCGACGAGGCCCAGGCGCGACTGCAGCGCGAGGAGCGCATGACCGTGCGCCGCCTGATCGTCGCCGCGGTGGGCATGGCCCAGGTGATGATGTTCTCGATTCCCATCTACGTGGCCGGCCCCGGGGAGATCAGCGAGGACTTCCTCGCCCTGTTCCACTGGCTCTCCTTCGCCCTGGCCACCCCGGTGGTGTTCTTTTCCGCGTTGCCGTTCTTCCGCAACGCGCTGCGTGACCTGCGCACCCGGGTGCTGGGCATGGACGTGCCGGTCTCCCTGGCCATCGGCGGCGCCTACCTGGCCAGCGGCTATGCCGTGATCAGCGGCAAGGGGGAGGTCTACTTCGACTCGGTGGCGATGTTCACCTTCTTCCTGCTCTTCGGGCGCTACGTGGAGGCCCGCGCCCGGCGCCGCAGCGGTCATACCGGCAACGCCCTGGCCGGCGCCCTGCCCCCCTCGGCGATCCTCCTCACCGACGCGGGAGAGGAGCGCATCCTGCCCGCCGGCGAGCTTGCCGCCGATGACCGGGTGCTGGTCAAGCCCGGCCACACCGTGCCCGCCGACGGCGTGGTCGAGGAGGGTGAGTCGAGCCTCGACGAGTCGATGCTCACCGGTGAGTACCTGCCGGTGACCCGTCGTGTCGGTGACACCGTCACCGGCGGCAGCCACAACATGGAGAGCCCGCTGGTCCTGCGCGTGACCCATGCCGGCCGCGACTCCCGAGTCTCCGGCATCGTCGACCTCACCGACCGCGCCTTCGCCAGCCGTCCACGCCTCGCCCAGATGGCCGCGCGCATGGCCCACCTGTTCGTGCTCAGGCTGCTGTTCGTGGCCCTGGGCGTGGCCATCGTGTGGTGGTTCATCGACCCCTCGCGGGTACTGTGGGTCACCCTCTCGGTGCTGGTGGTGACCTGCCCCTGCGCCCTGGCCCTGGCGACACCCACCGCGCTCACCGCCGGCCACGGCCAGCTGCGCCGACGCGGCGTGCTGGTCACCCGGGCTGACGCCATCGAGGCACTCTCCCAGGTCGACCGGGTGATCCTCGACAAGACCGGCACCCTGACCACCGGCCGCATGAGTCTGGTGGAGACGCGTCCGCTGGGCGGGCTCGACGCGGCCTCGGCCCGCGTTCTGGCCGCCGCCCTGGAGGCACGCTCCGAACACCCCATCGCGCGGGCCTTCCACCCCTTCCGCGATGCCGGCCGACACGCCGAACAGGTCACCAGCCGCCCGGGCAAGGGGCTCGAGGGACGGCTGGACGGCCGAGCCTGGCGGCTGGGCCGTGCGGACTTCGCCGCCCCGGGAGCCTCCCCGGAGCCCCCCGGAGAGGGCCAGTGGCTGCTGCTGGCCGAGGTGGGCGAGCCACGCTGCTGGTTTCGCCTCCAGGACCAGGTGCGGGAAGACGCCGCCGAGACGGTGGCCATGCTGCAGGCGCTCGGCCTCGCCGTGGAACTGCTCTCCGGCGACACTCCCGAGGCCGCCGAGGGCCTGGCCCGACAGCTGGGCATCACGACCTGGGAGGGCAGCGCCAGTCCGGAGCGCAAGCTCGAGCGCATCCGCGAGCGCCAGGTCGAAGGCGAGAAGGTAGCCATGGTCGGCGACGGCATCAACGACGTGCCAGTACTGGCCGGGGCCGACGTGGCCATCGCCATGAACGGCGCCACCGACCTGGCGCGCACCAGCGCCGATGCCATCCTGCTCAGTCCACGCCTGTCACGCGTCGCCGAGGCGGTGGAACTGTGCCGCGCCACCCGTCGGGTGATGCGCCAGAACATGCTATGGTCGGTGATCTACAACGCCTCGGCGATGCCGCTGGCCGCCATCGGCATCGTGCCCCCCTGGCTGGCCGCCATCGGCATGTCGGCCAGTTCCCTGGTGGTGGTCGGCAATGCCCTGCGTCTCAACCGCTTCCGCAGTCGCCTCGCCAACACGCCAGCGCCACCGGCCGTCGCGCTCTCGGAGGTCAACCCATGAGCATTCTCTACCTGCTGATCCCGCTGTCGCTGATCCTGCTCGGCCTGGCCGTCTGGGCCTTCTTCTGGGCGGTCAAGCACGACCAGTTCGAGGATCTGGAGGGGCCGGCCTATCGCATCCTCTTCGATGACGACGAGAACGACCGCCCCACCGAGCGGCGCCAGACCGGGGAAACGCGCGACGACACCGGAGACGGTACCGAGTCGCCGGCGGTGGATCCCGACGACGAGAGGCGCTGATGGATCCCACCGGTCTCGACCTGCCGCCGCTCGCCGCGGCCTTCGTCTTCGGGCTGCTGGGCGGCGCCCACTGCATCGGCATGTGCGGCGGCATCATGAGCGCCCTCTCCTTCGCAGTCCCCCCCAGCATGCGCCACCCGGCGCGCCTCACCGGCCTGCTGCTGGGCTACAACCTGGGCCGCATCACCAGCTACATGGTCGCCGGCGCACTGGCGGCGGCGCTCGGCACCCTGCTCTCGCTGACCGCTCCCACCCGCCTCGTCCTGCAGGGCTTCGCCGCTGTGATGCTGATCCTGATGGCGCTGTATATCGCCGACTGGTGGAAGGGCCTGCTGCGGGTGGAGGCGGTGGGCAGGCGCCTGTGGCGCCACCTGGAGCCGGTCGGACGGCGCCTGATGCCGGTGGTCAGGGTGCCCCAGGCGATGGCGCTGGGCGCGGTATGGGGCTGGCTGCCCTGCGGCCTGGTCTACTCGATGCTGGCCTGGAGTCTGGCCATGGCCGACCCGCTGCGCGGCGCATTGCTGATGGGTGCCTTCGGGCTCGGCACCCTGCCGGCACTGCTGGCCACCGGGCTCGCCGCCCGCCAGCTGGCCGGCCTGATTCGCCACCCGGCTACCCGCAGCATCGCTGCACTGACGATCATCGCCTTCGCACTCTGGCAGCTGTGGCAGCTGCTCCCGGGAGGCGGAGCCCATCTCGGCTGACGACTATTCCACATGGGATTGACGTAGCTCAACGCTTGCCTGGCCGTGGCACCCTAGCATGAGGAGCATGTTCACGACCCGGAGTCGCCCCATGTCCGTTCACGCCAAGCGCACTGCCTTCCAAGGGGCCTCGAGACCGCCTCGAGAGCCGCTGCCCGGCGCGGGTGATCTGGTATCGGCTACCGAGGTCGCCTATCCCGCGCCCCACCACTATCATGAGGGCGTCGGAGCCCCGGAGCTGGAGTCGGCCCTCGCCGAGCGCCCGGCAGCGGCCTCCCTGGCGGTAAAGGTGCGCCTGCCCTTCTGCCGTCACGCCTGCCGCTTCTGCGCCAGCCAGTGTGTACCTTCCCACGACAGCCGCCAGGCCGAACCCTACCTGTCGCGACTCGACCGCGAGATGGTACTGGCCCGGCGCCGGCTGAGCGGACTGCCCCCGGTGTCACGCCTGCACTGGGGCGGTGGGACGCCGGCATTCCTCGCCCTGGACCAGATGAGCGACCTCTTCGACCGCCTGGACGCCCGCCTGGGGCTCTCCGCCGCCCGGGATCGCGACTTCAGTATCGAGCTCGACCCCCGCGAGGCCGACATGCTCACCCTTCGCCACTTGCAGGCGCTGGGTTTCAACCGCCTAAGCCTGGGCGTGCAGGAGCTCGACTCCCGGGTACAGCAGGCGATCAACCGTATCCAGCCCCGGGCACTGACCGAGGCACTGGTCGACGAAGCCGACCGCCTGGGCTTTAGGGAGCTGACGCTGTCGCTGATGCTCGGCCTGCCCTTCCAGACACCGCAGGGCCTCGCCGATACCCTCGAGCAGGTACTCGGCATGGCCCCGGCACGCATCCGCCTCCATCGCTACGACCACCGCCCTGAGCGTCACCTGGCCCAGCGCGCCATCCATCGCGACTGGCTACCCGACGCGGCGACGCGCCGCCGGCTGCTGACCGAGGCACGTGCCCACCTGGACGCAGCCGGCTACGTGCATATCGGCCTCGGCCTCTTCGCGCGTCGCGACGACCGCCTGGCCCAGGCCCGCGCCAGCGGTAACCTGGGGCATGGCCCGCTGGGCTTTACCCAGGGTCCCGCCGGTGACCTGCTGGGGCTCGGCATGGGTGCCCACAGCCGCATTGGTGAGCTCTGGGTTCGCAACGCCGACACCCTGGCGGGCTACGAGGGGGCTCTGGATGCCAGCCGTCTGCCCACTGCATGCGGCATCCGCCTGACTCCCGACCAGCAGCATCACCAGGCGACACTCGAGGCACTGCTCTGCAGCCGTTCCATCGACCCTGCCACGCTGTCGACAGGCGCCGATCTCGAGGCACTGGGTACCGAGGGGCTGGTCGACCTCTCGGGCGGCCGGATGGCACTGACCGCCGAAGGGCACTGGCAACTGCCCCGCATCCTCGAGACACTCGCCCGCCCGCCGGGCCCCTGACGCTCCCTTCGGGACCGCAACGCTCTTGATCCCCTGCCCAGGGTGGTTTGCCCTGCCCGCGGTTTGCTCCATAATGGGCCAATGACCACGATCAAGAAGGAAAGGGCCATGGCGGATACCCTCACCGGCCGACGGCGTTCGGTGCTGCAGGAGACGCGCTGTCAGACCTGCAGCCTCAGCTCGCTCTGCCTGCCTCTGGCACTGGAGGTGGAGGACATGGACCAGTTCGATGCCATCATCCGGCGCCGCGCACCACTCAAGAAGGGCGAGGCATTGTTCCGCCAGGACAGCCCCTTCACCAGCGTGTTCGCGGTTCGCTCGGGCAGCCTCAAGCAGGTGACCACCGAGGGCAGCGGCGATGACCAGCTGACCAATTTCTACCTGCCCAGCGAGCTGGTGGGCCTCGACGGCATCGACGAGCAACACTATCCGGGCACCGTGGTGGCACTGGAGACCACTACTGTCTGCGAGATCCCCTTCGATCGTCTCGACCACCTCTCGGAGTCGCTGCCGGAGCTGCGCGGCCAGCTCTACCGCAGCATGAGCAAGGAGCTGCGTGACGACCGCCGCATGATGCGCCTGCTGTCACGCAAGACCGCCGACCAGCGCCTGGCCAGCTTCTTCACCAGCCTCTCGGAGCGCTTCCGCCGCCGCGGCTACTCCCCCTACAGCTTCCGCCTCTCCATGTCCCGAGCGGATATCGGCAACTACCTGGGCCTGGCGGTGGAGACAGTGAGCCGCATCCTCGGTCGCTTCCAGACCCAGGGCCTGGTGGCCGTCTCCGGCCGGGAGGTCAATATCCTCGACCTGCCGGCGCTCACCCGCCTGGCCGAGGAAGAGGGTGCGCACTGAAGCTGCAAGCTGCAAGCTGCAAGCTGCAAGGCGGCATGAGGAGCCAGCCAACAGGTGTATCGCAATGACTCGTAGCGAGAGGCGCCGGGGACTGGTCGTAGAGGGGGTCCGAGGACCAGGGATGGCCGAGGTAGCGCCCATGGACGGGTTCACAGCGCCCCCTCGAAGGCCAGTCGCCGGAACAGCCTTGAGCGAGTCAGCCATCGGCGATAGCGCTTAGTCAGGGGGGTCCTTGAAGGTCACTGCTTGTCGCTGACCTACTCGTTCAAGATATCGATCCGCCTGGCCTGCATATTCGCCTGCTTCTCCTCCAACCCGACGAAGTCGAACAGCTCGCGGTCGGCGAGTTGCGATGGTGCGACGTTGGTCACCGCCTTGAACATGCTCTCCAGGCGTCCCGGGTGCTTCGCCTCCCATTCCGCCAGCATCTCCTTGACCACCTGGCGCTGCAGGTTGGGCTGGGAGCCACACAGGTTGCAGGGGATGATCGGGAAGGCCATCTGCCGGGAAAACTCGGCGATATCCGCCTCGCGGCAGTAGGCCAGAGGCCGGATCACCATGTTGCGGCCATCATCGGAGAGCAGCTTGGGTGGCATCGCCTTGAGGCTGCCACCGAAGAACATGTTGAGGAACAGCGTCTCGAGAATATCCTCGCGGTGGTGGCCCAGAGCGATCTTGGTGGCGCCGATCTCCTCGGCGAAGCCATACAGGGAGCCACGACGCAGCCGCGAGCAGAGCGCGCAGGTGGTCTTGCCCTCGGGGGTCTTCTCCTTGACCACCGAGTAGGTGTCGCGCTCGAGGATATGGTACTCGACGCCCGTGCCCTCCAGATACTCGGGCAGCACGTGTTCGGGGAAACCGGGCTGCTTCTGATCGAGGTTGACCGCCACCAGCGAGAAGGCCACGGGGGCGTTGCGCTGCAGGCTGCGCAGGATCTCTAGCAGGGTGTAGCTGTCCTTGCCTCCGGAGAGGCAGACCATCACCCGATCTCCCTCATGGATCATCCCGTAGTCGATGATGGCGTTGCCCACCTGGCGCCGAAGGCGCTTGTGCAGCTTGTTGAACTCGCGCTTCGCCCGGGCATCGGGAGGCTCGGTGCTCTCAGGGGTGACGGGCTCTTGCGGGGCGCTCCCTTGCGTGGCGGAAGCGAGGGCGCGGGGGTCGAAGGTCACGGCGTCTTGCATGGGTCTTGGCGCTGCCAGTGCGGGCGGAAATGGAGAGGTCGCCATCCTACCATCGGCGACGCCCCCAGGCGACGCCGATGGCCCTCAGGCCAGCTGGTCGCCGGCGTCCTGGCCCCTCTCCAGGCGCAGGAACATCAGCGCGGTGGTCACGGCATCGCCCAGGGCGGTGTGACGCCCCATCACCGGCACGCCGAGGCGCTCCGCCACCCGCTCGAAGCGCGGCTGGCCGTCGATCTCCGGGTGTCGACGACGCAGCCGGCGGCGCCACAGCTGGGCAACGTCCACGGTGGCGTTGGGCAGTTCGAAGCCGAAGCGCGGACGCAGCTCGCGGTTGAGGATCGCCAGATCGAATCCCAGATGCCAGCCCACCAGCGGGCGATTGCCGACGAAGTCGAGCAGCCGTTCCAGGGCCGCGTCAAGGCTCTCGCCGTTATCGAGATCCATGCCGCGCAGGCCGTGAATGCGGATGGAGTCGCCGGTCAGCGAGTCGGGGCGCCTCAGGCGCAGATCCAGGGAGTCGCTGGTCAGGATGCGGTCACCACGCACCCGCACCGCGGCGATCGACACCAGCTCGGCGCTGCGGGTATCCAGGCCGGTGGTCTCGGTGTCTATCACCACCATCTCGTCCCCGGTATAGGGGTGAAACAGCCAGGCGTACTCGCCGTTGGCATGGCGTCGTCGGTCCGCGACGCGCCTCAGGACCTTGAGCATGACGGTCTCCTTGTGTCGTTGTCGTTCCGTCGGTTCATGAGTATTCCAGGTGGAAGCGATGCGAGAGGCGCTGCTTGAAGTCCTTGACGATATGCAACGCCTCGCGCAGCAGGTCGCGCTCCAGCGACGAAAGCTCCTGAACCACGACCCGGTCGGGGTTGCGGCTCTCGTCTTCGCCCTCGCGCCGGGCCAGCTGCTGCTTGAGGCGCAGCTCGGTGAACAGCGACAGCGCCTCGGCCAGGTCCTCGGCGAAGCGCGGCTCCAGGCGACCGTCGGCGGCCAGGGCCTCCAGGCGCTCCAGGGTCGAGGTGGGCCGGATGCCGCGCTCCAGGGCCATTACCCGCACCCCGTGGACGATGGGGAAGATGCCGCCCTTCTTGATATCGATGCCGTGCTGGGGCCGCTTGAGCGAGCCAAACAGGGTCAGCGGCGTGGAGAAGCGCAGGATGGTACGGGCGAAGTAGGAGAGCAGCAGTTCGTTGCCGGCACACTGGGCGAAGAGATCATCACGCACGCGGTCGAGCAGCGCCGGATTACCCGCCACCGCATGGGAGTCGAGCATGATGGCGAGCTTCATCAGGCTGTCGCCGTCGCGGGCCTCGATCCAGCGCGCGATGCGCCGTTTCCACTGGCTGACCGTGCCCACCCATTCGGGATTGGAGACCATGATATTGCCGGGACAGGGCGGATAGCCCAGCTCGATCAAGGTGTCGGTCAGACGCTGCATCTGCTCGGCGCAGTCGGGCCAGTCGAGGTCATCGGCCAGGATCAGGCCATTGTCCTGGTCGGTCTTGAGGATCTGCTCGCCGCGCCCCTCGCTGCCCATCACCATCAGGCAGCTGTCGGCTTGGTAGCGCTCGTCCACCAGGAAGCCCCAGGCCTTGTTGATGATGCGCCCGTTGAGGGCCGCCAGCAGCCCCATGGCGAAGCGCAGCTTGACCCCCTGGGCCATCAGCGCGCTGACCAGCTCGGGCGTGCGGCGACTGGCGGCGGCCAGCGCCTCGAGGCTCTCCGCCTGCTCCACCTGGAGGCTGACCACGTAGCTGCGGCTGGAGAAGTAGCTGAGCACGTCGGTCAGCTCCACCACCCCCACCGGTGTCTCCCCCTTCACCACTACCACCCGCTCCACCTTGTGGCGGGTCATGATCACCAGCGCCTCGAACAGGTACTGGCCCGGCGTCACCGTGATCAACTCGGCCCGCCCCAGCCCCTCCAGCGGAGAGTCGCGACCACGCTCGTCCACCACCAGGGCATTGAGCAGGTCGGTCTTGGTGACCATGCCGTGGCCACCGTCACGCGCCACCAGCAACGAATCGGCACGTCGCTCATTGATGGTGGCCACCGCCTCGGCGATGGTCGTGGCGGCGGGCACCACCAGTGGCTCGCGCATGCACTCGTCCACCGCCGCGAGCATGAAACCGGCCATGGTCACCCCGCCCTCGGCACGCTGCTCGGTAAGCAGACGGGCCTTGTGGGCCAGGGTCTGGCGGAAGAACTCGGCGAACGGCGGGCAGTCGTCGCAAAGCTCGAGAAAAAGCGCCTTGGGCAGCAGGTAGCAGAGACTCTCCTGCTCGGCGCGGAAGCGATAGCGGCTCTTGCCGTTGAGGATGCTGATGGCGCCGAACAGGTCGCCCTGGGTGTAATGACCGAGGCGTTCCCGGGCCGCGGGCTGGGTGGTGTCGATCTCGGCCACCTCGCCCTTGTGGATCATGAAGACATACTCGCCGGGCTGGCCGGCCTCGAGGATGATCTCGTCGCGGTCGAAGTAGGCCAGATCGACACCCTGACGCACGCGCTCGCGACCGGCGTCGTCGAGCAGCGTGAAAGGCGGCTGGGAAAGATCGAGATCGACCATGGCTGGACCTCACGGATCGACCGCCACTGAGAGAAAGCCCCCGGAATTCGCACGACGGCGACCCGGGCTCCCTTACAGCGGAGGTATTGTTATTGGTGTCCGCAGGCATGATCGGCTGTCGACGAAGCCGATGACACATCGGGACTTGGCTGAAGCATAACAACCACGACACCTCGCCGATAAGCTAGACCAACGTATCGACCTGCCGCCGTTTAGACCAATGTCCCACCCTCTTCTTTCAGCCTAGACAAAGGTCCAAGGAGCGCAGGATATACCATGGTTCTATCCCGCCACCGAGCCTCCCGACATTTCACGAAAAGCACCAACCCAAGTATTTGTAATATAGGTATTTTTATAAAATTCGTTGAATAGCTTTATTCTCATGATACGAAAGTCTGGGATTCATTTTTGCCCCTCATTGACCACTATCCACCTGCGTCATACAGGGCAATCGCACGACACCAATGCGTCTCACGGCCGGGGGCGTGCGATTGCCCTGGTGATCCTTCAACCCACGACTGCACAAGTTCCCTAGCTCAACAACAAGTGGAGAACACGACATGGCAGAAGAGAAAGTCGACTCAACAGAGTACTGGAAGGCCAACGTGCGCCTGATCGCAGGCTGCCTGGTCGTCTGGGCCTTCGTCTCCTACGGCTGCGCCATCCTGTTCCGGCCGCTGCTC
This sequence comes from Halomonas sp. G15, assembly GCF_021282295.1. Lineage (NCBI taxonomy): Bacteria > Pseudomonadati > Pseudomonadota > Gammaproteobacteria > Oceanospirillales > Halomonadaceae > Halomonas > Halomonas sp. G15. The sequence continues at coordinate 71,404 of NZ_JAJSPA010000014.1, forward strand.
GCCGGCATCCCGGTAGGCGGTACCGACCTGGGCTTCTGGTTCGCCCAGCAGGGTTCGATCCTGACATTCATTTGCCTGATCTTCTTCTACGCCTGGCGAATGAACCAACTCGACAAGAAATTCGGACTCGGGGAGTAAGACAGCATGAGTCAATTTGCCATCAACCTGCTGTTCGTAGGGGCCTCGTTTGCCCTCTACATCGGCATCGCGATCTGGGCCCGAGCGGGCTCGACCAAGGACTTCTATGTGGCGGGCGGCGGCGTCCATCCGATCACCAACGGCATGGCCACCGCCGCCGACTGGATGTCCGCCGCGTCGTTCATCTCCATGGCCGGCCTGCTGGCTTCCGGCGGCTACGCCAACTCCACCTTCCTGATGGGCTGGACCGGCGGCTACGTCATCCTGGCCATGCTGCTGGCGCCCTACCTGCGCAAGTTCGGCAAGTTCACGGTGCCGGACTTCATCGGTGACCGCTTCTACAGCAATGCCGCACGCCTGGTGGCCGTCATCTGCCTGATCGTCGCCTCGGTGACCTACGTCATCGGCCAGATGACCGGTGCCGGCGTGGCCTTCTCGCGCTTCCTCGAGGTCTCCAACACCTGGGGCATCTGGATCGCGGCCTTCATCGTGTTCCTGTATGCGGTATTCGGTGGCATGAAGGGCATCACCTACACCCAGGTGGCCCAGTACATCGTGCTGATCATCGCCTACACCATCCCGGCGGTGTTCATCGCCATGCAGCTGACCGGCAACCCGATCCCCATGTTCGGCATGTTCAGCACCCACACCGAGTCCGGCTTACCGCTGCTGGAGAAGCTCGATGATGTGGTCAACGCCCTGGGCTTCCGCGACTACACGGCGGACGTCGACAACAAGCTCAACATGGTGCTGTTCACCCTGTCGCTGATGGTGGGTACCGCGGGCCTGCCCCACGTCATCATCCGCTTCTTCACCGTGCCCAAGGTGGCCGATGCTCGCTGGTCCGCCGGCTGGGCGCTGGTGTTCATCGCCCTGCTCTACCTCACCGCACCGGCTGTGGGCTCCATGGCACGCCTGAACCTCGCCACCACGGTCTATCCGGAGATGGCGGGCCAGGTCGAGGACTACGAGGCCGCCGCCAGCAATGCGCTGGTCTACGAGGAGCGCCCGGGATGGATTCGCACCTGGGAGGAGACCGGCCTGATCCAGTTCGAGGACAAGAACGACGACGGCCGCATCCAGCTCTATAACGACGGCAACGCCGACTTCGCCGACACCGCCGAGGCGCGTGGCTGGGCAGGCAGCGAGCTGACCGTCAACAACGACATCCTGGTACTCGCCAACCCCGAGATCGCCAACCTGCCCCCGTGGGTCATCGGCCTGATCGCCGCCGGCGGTATCGCGGCCGCCCTCTCCACCGCGGCGGGCCTGCTGCTGGCCATCTCCTCGGCGATCAGTCACGACCTGATCAAGACCATGATCAACCCGAAGATCACCGAGAAGGGCGAGATGCTTGCCGCACGGATCTCCATGGCGGGCGCCATCCTGCTGGCAACCTACCTGGGCCTCAACCCGCCGGGCTTCGCCGCCCAGACGGTGGCCCTGGCCTTCGGTATCGCCGGCGCCTCGCTGTTCCCGGCGCTGATGATGGGGATCTTCTCCAAGCGGGTGAACAACAAGGGCGCCGTGGCGGGCATGCTGACCGGCCTGATCGCCACCCTGCTCTACATCTTCACCTACCTGGGCTGGTTCTTCATTCCCGAGACCAACATGCTGGCCAACACCCCGGACAACTGGATCCTGGGCATCTCGCCGCTCTCCTTCGGCGCGGTGGGTGCGATCTTCAACTTCACGGTGGCCTACCTGGTATCCACCGCCACCGAAGAGCCCCCGCAGGAGATCCAGGACCTGGTGGAGAGCGTCCGCTATCCCAAGGGTGCTGGTGCCGCAACCGAGCACTGACGTCTCGGCACCTACTGGGCCATAATGGCCCCCTGGCCCGGCTCGCCGGGCCAGTAACTCCCTACCGATCGGGCTTCCCTTGGGAAGCCCGATCTCTTTGAGAAAAGGTGAACCATGATTTGGCACTTGATTGGGGCGATCTTCGCCGGCCTCGGGGCAGCGGGCATCGGCCTGCTGCTGCGCAAGGTCAGTGGCAAGCGCCTGCCGCGCTGGATCATCCCCGCACTGGGCGGCCTGGGGATGCTCGGTTACCAGATCCAGACGGAGTACAGCTGGTACGAGCACAAGCGCTCGCTGCTGCCGGAAAGCGCCCGCGTCGTCCAGGCCGAGCAGGACGCCATGTTCTGGCGCCCCTGGACCTACCTCTTCCCCATGACCACCGCCTTCAGCGTGGTCGACGAGCAGGGCATGACGGTCGAAGAGCAGGATGGCGAGAAACGGGTCGAATTCCTGCTCTACCGCTTCGAGAAGCAGGCCCAGGACAGTGTCAGCCACCAGACCTGGCTGATGAACTGCGCCACCCGCGAGACCCTGCCCTTGGCGGGCGAGTCGCGCCAGCCACAGCTGGACGCCCTGCGACGCCTGACGGCGGAGGCCCCGCTCTACCGCGCCGTCTGTGTAGAGACCGACTGAACCATGCGCCTGCCCTCAGCCGCGTCCTTGCCCTAGAATGGGCGGCGACACCCAGGGAGGAAGCTCATGTTCTCAGGCTGGCTGCTGGTCGCCGCATCGTTGCTCTACATCGCCGTACTGTTCGCCATCGCCTGGCGCGGCGATCGCCATGCCCGGCGCCACGGCGCCAGTCAGCGACGGCCGATCATCTACAGCCTGGCACTGGCCATCTACTGCACCTCCTGGACCTTCCACGGTGCGGTAGGCCAGGCCGCCAGCGGCGGCTGGTCCTTCGCCAGCATCTTCGTGGGGCCGATCCTGACCTTCCTGCTGTTCTGGCCGGTACTGGCCAAGATGATCCGCGTCGCCAAGCACCAGAACGTCACCTCCATCGCCGACTTCATCGCCTCGCGCTACGGCAAGACCCAGTCGCTGGCGGCCTTCGCCAGCCTGGTGGCACTGATCGGCACCCTGCCCTATATCGCCCTGCAGCTGAAGGCCGTGGCCACCTCCTTCAGCGTGCTGACGGCCGACAGCGATATCACCCGCGCGCCGCTGTTCGCCGATACCGCCTTCTACGTGGCAGTGGTGATGGCCGCCTTCGCCATCCTCTTCGGCACTCGCCACACCGACGCCACCGAGCACCACGAGGGGCTGATCCACGCCGTGGCCTTCGAGTCGCTGGTCAAGCTGCTCGCCTTCATGGCGCTGGGGGCCTATGTCACCTGGGGCATGTTCGACGGGCTGGGCGACCTGCTGGCACGCGCCGAGAGCCAGCTCGAGCTGCAGCGCCAGCTGGCCCAGCAGGACTTCGGCCAGAGCTTCTGGGCCCAGACCCTGCTGGCGATGCTGGCGATCCTCTGCCTGCCGCGCCAGTTCCACGTGGCGGTGGTGGAGAATACCCACCGCGACGACGCGCGCACCGCGCGCTGGCTGTTCCCACTTTACCTGCTGGCCTTCGCCTTCTTCGTGGTGCCCCTGGCCGCCGCCGGCCTGACCCTGTTCGCCGGCGGCGACGTGGAACCGGACAGCTATGTGCTGGCACTGCCCATGGCCGCCGACAGCACCTGGCTGACCCTGCTGACCTTCATCGGCGGCTTCTCGGCGGCCACCGGCATGGTGATCGTCGCCGCCGTGGCGGTATCGATCATGATCTCCAACGAGATCGTCATCCCTGCCCTGTTCCGGCTACGCTGGTTCGATACCAAGGCCCGCGACTATGGCCGCCTGGTGCTGCGCGCAAGGCGCATCACCATCGGCGCGGTGCTGGCCATGGCCTACGGCTTCTACCAGCTGATCGGCGAGTTCACCTCGCTGGCCTCCATCGGCATGCTCTCCTTCGCCGCCGCCGGCCAGTTCGCCCCGGCACTGATCGGCGGACTCTACTGGAAGCGTGGCAACCGCCTGGGGGTGATCGTCGGCATGAACGCCGGCTTCGCCATCTGGGCCTACAGCCTGCTGATGCCGGCGATGATCGGCGCCGACGTGCTGCCCGCCGAGTGGCTGGCGGGCGGCCCGCTCGGCGTGGCCTGGCTCGCCCCCACCTCGCTGTTCGGCCTCAACGTCGGCGACAGCTTCACCCACGGCGTGATGCTGTCGCTGGGGGTCAACCTGTTCTGCTACATCTTCGTCTCCCAGGTCACCTCCCAGCGAGTGGTGGAACGCATCCAGGCCTCGCTGTTCGTCGACAGCGTCGAGACCCGCCAGACCTCGGTGAACCGCCCCTGGACCGGCGCCACCACGGTGGGCGACCTCAAGGTACTGTGCGAACGCTTCCTGGGCGCCGGCCAGGTCAGCCGGGCCTTCGACGACTACGCCCGGCGCAGCGGCAAGCCGCTGGAGGATGGTACCCGCGCCTCCATCGACATCATCCAGTTCACCGAGCGCTTCCTGGCCTCGGTGCTCGGCGCCTCCTCGGCGCGCATCGTGGTCAATTCGGCGCTGCAGGGACGCGGCATCGGCATCTCCGACGTCATCTCCATCGTCGACGAGGCCTCCCAGGTACTCGAATTCAACCGCGCCCTGCTCCAGGCCACCATCGAGAACATCAACCAGGGCATCAGCGTGGTCGACCAGAACCTGCGCCTGGTGGTGTGGAACCAGCGCTACCTGGAGCTGTTCCGCTTCCCGGACCACCTGATCCGGGTCGGCGCACCGATCGACAAGATCTTTCGCTACAACGCCCACAACGGCGAGTACGGCCCCGGCGACCCCGAGGAGCATGTCCAGCTGCTGCTCGACAACATCCGCGAGGGCCAGCCCCACCGCTACGTGCGCTATCGCCAGGACGGCAGCGTGCTCGAGGTCCAGGGCAACCCCATGCCCGGCGGCGGCTTCGTCTACACCTACCAGGACATCACCCAGCAGAAGCGCATCGAGGAGGCGCTGATCCGCTCGGAGAACAACATCCGCATCTACACGGACAACGTCCCCGCGCTGATCGCCTACTTCGACAAGGAGTGTCGCTACCTCTTCACCAACCGCGCCTATGAGCAGGCCTTCGGCATCGACCGCAACGCGGTGATCGGCAAGCGCGTGCAGGAGGTCATCCCGCCCGAGATGGCCCTGGAGCGGGAGCAGTGGATCGAGCGGGCGCTGTCCGGCGAGCGGGTCAGCTTCGAGGTCTCGATCCGGCTCCCCGAGGGGCGCCGTTACATGCTGGTGACCTACACCCCACACTTCGGCGACAGCGGCGCGATACTCGGCTTCTTCGCCCTCTACCAGGACATTACCGAGCGCCGCCTCGCGGAGATCGCCCTCAAGGAGACCAACGAGACCCTGGAGGAGCGCGTACGCGAGCGCACTCAGGCGCTCTCCGAGGCCAACGCGGCGCTGCGCCAGGAGAACCGGGTGCGCGCCGAGGCGGAGCAGGCGCTGCGCCAGGCCAAGCAGCTGGCCGAGGATGCCAACGCCTCCAAGACCCGCTTCCTGGCCGCCGCCAGCCACGACCTGCTGCAGCCGCTGAACGCCGCCCGCCTGTTCACCTCGGCGCTCTCCCAGGAGATGGATGCCAGCGACATGAAGCGCACCATCGGCCATATCGACAACTCCCTGCAGGCCGCCGAGGAGCTCCTCAGCACCCTGCTCGACATCTCCAAGCTGGATGCCGGTGCCCTCACGCCGCGCCGCAGCCACTTCGCCCTGGCGGATATCATCCGCCCGCTACGCGCCGAGTTCGAGGTGATGGCCGAGGACCGCGGCCTCGACCTGGTGGTGGTACCGACCCGCCAGTGGGTCGACAGCGACGCCCAGATGCTGCGTCGCATCGTGCAGAACTTCCTCTCCAACGCCATCCGCTACACCCAGGAGGGACGGGTGCTGCTGGGCTGCCGTCGCCAGGGGGACCGCCTCTCCATCCAGGTGTGGGACTCCGGCCCCGGCATCCCGGCCTCCAAGCAGGCGGAGATCTTCCAGGAGTTCCGCCGCCTCGACCAGGCCTCGCGCCACAAGGAGAGCGAGAAGGGGCTGGGCCTGGGGCTCTCCATCGCCGACCGCATGAGCCGGGTGCTGGACCACCCCATCACGGTGCGCTCCCGGGAGGGTCACGGCACCATGTTCTCGGTCAGCGTGCCGGTGGTGGCCGCGCGCAGCGAGGCCGAACAGGCCGAGGAAGCGGCCGCCCCGCGCCGTGCCGGCAACAAGCTCGCCGGCACACAGATCCTGTGCATCGACAACGAGACGCTGATCCTCGAGGGCATGAAGGCGATGCTCTCCGGGTGGGGCTGCGAGGTCTTCACCGCCACCAGCATCGGTGGCGCCAAGTCGGTGCTGCGCCACCTCGATGGCGACCCGGACGCGATACTCGCCGACTACCACCTGGACAACGAGGTCACCGGACTGATGGCCCTGGAGGCCCTCGGCGAGCGGCTGGAGGGCGCGGTGCCCGGCATCGTGATCACCGCCGACCGCACCGAGGAGGTCGCCGAGGAGGTCAAGCGTGCCGGCTACCAGCTGCTGCTCAAGCCGGTGCGCCCCGCCGCCCTGCGCGCCCTGCTCACCCGCACCCTGCAGGCCAGTCGGGCGCCCAGCTCATAGCTGGAATGCAGCCTGAACGACATCGCCCCCATGACAAGGCCATGGGGGCGATGCTTCTTTCAGCTTCAGGCTTAAGGCTTACAGCTTCTAGGCCGTCGGAGCCGGCTCAGGACTGCACCTTCGGCGGCTCGACCTCGAGCTTCTGGGCGGCGATCACCGCCTGGGTACGGGAGTGCACGCCCAGCTTGCGCAGGATGGCGGTGACGTGGGCCTTGATGGTCGCCTCGCTGACGCTGAGCTCGTAGGCGATCTGCTTGTTGAGCAGCCCCTCGGTAAGCATGTTGAGCACCCGGAACTGCTGGGGCGTCAGGGAGGCGATCGCCTCGGCGAACCGGGTCTCCTCCTCGTCGGCATCGCCGATCGATGCGGCGAGCTCCGCCGGCAGCCACACCTCCCCCTCGAGGATCTCGCCCACCGCCTCGGCGATCAGCTGCAGCGAGGAGGACTTGGGAATGAAACCGGAGGCGCCATAGTCGATGGCCCGGCGCACCACATGGGGTTCATCGCTGCCCGACACCACCGCCACCGGAATGTCCGGGGTCTGGCCACGCAGCTGGATGAGGCCCGAGAAACCGTGGGCGCCCGGCATGTGCAGGTCGAGCAGGATCAGGTCGGCATCGGGGTGGCGAGTCACCACCTCGGCGGTGGCCTCCATGGTGTCGGACTCGACGATCTCGGCCTGGGGCGCCAGCTGACGCAGTGCCTGGGTGAGGGCTGCGCGGAACAGCGGATGGTCATCGGCGACGATGAATTTCTGGGCAAAGGCCATGGATTCTCCTCCGGTTCCTCTGGCAGCGGATCGACGACCGCCACACGGGCTCTTCTTCGTTGAGTCGCATGTTACCCCATGGGAGAGGCGATTCCCAAGCATCGCGCACACATTGTCGACAATATTTCCGATAGCCGAAAAGAAGCCGGCCCCGTGGGGGCCGGCTCGCCAGGCTCAGGTAGCGACGAGGCGGGCTCGTCGCGGCGGCTCAGCGGTTGGCGCGATGCTCGATCAGCTCGTCCACCACGGACGGATCCGCCAGGGTGCTGGTATCACCCAGGCCGTCGCACTCGTTGGCAGCGATCTTGCGCAGGATGCGACGCATGATCTTGCCGGAGCGCGTCTTGGGCAGACTCGGTGCCCACTGGATGACGTCCGGCGAGGCGATCGGCCCGATGTCCTTGCGCACCCACTGGGTGAGCTCCTTCTTGAGCTCATCGGAGGGCTCCGCATCGTCATTCAGAGTGACGTAGATGTAGATACCCTGCCCCTTGATGTCATGGGGGAAGCCGACCACGGCAGCCTCGGCCACGGCGTCATGGGCCACCAGCGAAGACTCGATCTCGGCGGTGCCCATGCGGTGACCGGAGACGTTGATCACGTCGTCGACACGGCCGGTGATCCAGTAGTAGCCATCCTCGTCGCGGCGGCAGCCGTCGCCGGTGAAGTAGACCCCCTGGTAGGTGGAGAAGTAGGTCTGGGTGAATCGCTCATGGTCTCCCCAGATGGAGCGCGCCTGGCCAGGCCAGGAGTCGGTGATCACCAGGTTGCCGTCCACTGCGCCCTTGAGCTCCTTGCCCTCGCTGTCGTACAGCGCCGGCTGCACGCCGAAGAACGGCAGGGTGGCGGAGCCCGGCTTGAGATCCGTGGCGCCGGGCAGCGGAGCGATCATGATGCCGCCGTTCTCGGTCTGCCACCAAGTGTCGACGATAGGACAGTTAGAGTTGCCGATCACCCGGTAGTACCACTCCCAGGCCTCGGGGTTGATGGGTTCGCCCACCGAGCCGAGGATGCGCAGGCTGTCACGCTTGCTGGAGTCCATGACGTTCTCGCCATGGGCCATCAACGCGCGGATGGCGGTGGGCGCGGTGTAGAGGATGTTGACCTTGTGCTTGTCGACGACCTCGCCCATGCGGCCATGGGTCGGATAGCTGGGCACGCCCTCGAACATCAGGGTGGTGGCGCCGTTGGCCAGCGGGCCATAGACGATGTAGCTGTGACCGGTGACCCAGCCCACGTCGGCGGTGCACCAGTAGACCTCGCCATCCTGGTAGTCGAAGACATACTGGTGGGTCAGGCTGGCGTAGACCATGTAGCCGCCGGTGGTGTGCTTGAGGCCCTTGGGTGCGCCAGTAGAACCGGAGGTGTAGAGGATGAACAGCGGATCCTCGGCGTTCATCTCCTCCGCCGCGCAGTCGGTGGGCTGGCTGTCGACCTGCTCGTGGTACCAGAGGTCACGTCCCTCCTTCCACTCGATCTCGCCGCCGGTACGCTTGACCACCAGCACCTTCTGGCACACCTCGGTGCCGTCGCGGGTCAGGGCCGCATCGACGTTGTCCTTGAGCGGCACCTGCTTGCCACCGCGCACGGACTCGTCGGCGGTGATCACCAGCTTGGAGTTGGCACCGATGATGCGCTGGGCCAGGGCATCCGGAGAGAAGCCGCCGAAGACCACGGAGTGCACGGCGCCGATGCGGGCGCAGGCCAGCATGGCCACGGCAGCCTCGGGAATCATCGGCATGTAGAGGGTGACCACGTCGCCCTTCGTCACGCCCTGGGCCATGAGTGCGTTAGCCAGCTGGCAGGTGCGCTCGTACAGCTCGCGGTAGCTGATGTGGGCGGAGTCGTTGGGATCGTCGCCTTCCCAGATGATGGCAGTCTGATCGCCACGCTTCTCGAGGTGGCGATCCAGGCAGTTGGCGCTGGCGTTGAGGGTGCCGTCCTCGAACCAGCGAATATCGACATTGTGGGGGTCGAAGCTGGTGTGCTTGATCTTGGTCGGGAACTTGACCCAGTCGATGCGCTTGGCCTGTTCACCCCAGAAGGTATCGGGGTCGTCCACGGACTGCTTATACATCGCCTGGTACTTTTCCTTGTCCGCCCAGGCCTTGGCGGCGATGGCATCGCGCACCGGATAGATGTTCTGTTGTTCGCTCATGGAGTTGCCTCTGTCCTTGGGGTGGCCCCGTCAGATGGGTGGAAACCGGCGACCAGCATTGAGATTGTCATTGCCGCCAGTGCCATGGAAGTGCGGCCAGCATAACGCCTTGACGCCGGCCTTCCTCTTAGACATTGGTATGATCAAAAAATCTTTTTATAACAACAGGTTATCTAGCATTTTCAAACGCCGAGCCAGGGTGATAGACCAAGGTCTGAGCACACTTGCGGCAGCGATAGCGACGCCCCTGGCTGGCCAGGGCGTGGCGCCGGGGGGTAAAGCCATGTTCGCGACAGCCGCACACGTAACGATGCGGCGCCGGGCTGGCTCGCCCGGTATCGAAGCGGTGGGTGGTACGCGGAGCAAGGCCGAACAGCCGACGCATCACCGTCTGCCACTCGCGGCCATGGGGCTTCGCCTGCCGGCCATCCTTCAGGTGATGGACCAGCCAGTGGGCCATCTCGTGGGGCACCACCTCGACGAGGAAGTCTAGACGATTCTCGGCATACAGCACCGGATTGAAGCGCAGCCCGCCGCGACCGAAGTGCGCCTGGCCGGCGCACTGGCCGCGCAAGTCGAGCCATACCCGAGGCATTGGCAGGTCGGGATGTACCTCGCGGCACAGTTCCCAGGCCGCTTCGACCCGCTGATCGAGGACAGGCGCGAGCTCGTCGGGGCCGAGGGCGGCGAGCGCCTCGGGATCGGGGTGGGGCAACGCGGCACGGTTCATGGGTGCTAGAATGGCGCCTGGCCCCTCGGGCGTAAAGCCCCATCACCCGCGTGAGTCCGTCAACCAGCGTGAGAGAGTCTCGATGACCGATACCCCGCAGCCCGAACCCCTGCTCGACGATGACCAGCTCGACCACCTCGACGACTTCCTGGCCTCGGAGCGGGTTTCCGAGGACGCCCTGGACCTGATCGGCACCCACGGTTTCCTGGTAGCCCTGGCCGTCAGTCCCCGGGAGGTACCGCCGGCGGCCTGGGTGGCGGAGCTGTTCCAGGGGGAGCCGGACTTCAGCGACGACAGCGAGCGCGAGGTCATCCTCGGCCTGCTGGAACGGCTGCGCCATAACGCCATCGCCGCCCTGGAGCAGGGCCTGCTGCCGGAACTGCCCTTCGAACTGGTGCTGGATGGCATTGCCCCGGAGGAGACGTCCATCGGCGACTGGTGCGCTGGCTTCATGGAAGGCGTCTTCCTCGATGAGGCGGCCTGGTTCGAGGAGGACGAGGAAGCTGCCGCCGCCCTGCTGTTGCCCTTCATGGCGCTCTCGGGTCTGTTCGACGAGGAGCCCGACATGGCGGAGTTCGTCGCCGACGGTGCACGCCTCGAAGGTCTGGTAAGGCAGCTCCCCGAGCTGGTGCTCGATCTCTACCTGCACTATCGGGTGCCGCCGGAGACACCCAAGCCCACCCCGCGCCGCAAGAAGCCCGCCGGCGGCAGGAAAGGCCGTAAGCCGTAAACTTATCTGAGCCGGGTCAGCATCCCGTCCAGGGTACCGAACAGCCACTCCTTGAGGCGCTGCCATAGCGGGCGGCGCGCCCAGGCCCTCGGCTCGATCTCGTGACTGGCGGCGAAGTGGCGTTCGAAGAGCGCCGCGACCTCGCCGGCGAAGCGTCGGTCATCCACCTCCTGATTGGCCTCCAGGTTCCAGTGCAGGCTCCAGTGGTCAAAGTTGCAGGAGCCGAGACTGACCCAGTCGTCGGCCAACGACACCTTGGCGTGGATGAAGGTCGGCTGGAACTCGTAGATGCGCACCCCCGCCCTGAGCAGACGCCCGTAGAAGCGCTGCCCGGCATAGCGCACACCCGGGTGGTCGTGATGCTCCCCGGGCAGCAGCAGGCGCACCTCGACGCCCCGCCGCGCCGCCCTGGCCAGGCGCAGGCGCAGGCTGAAGGTGGGGGCAAAGTAGGGGGTGCATATCCAGATACGGCGGCGCGCGCGCTCCACCCGGCCATGCAGCGAATGGCGGATTGCCTGGTAGCGATACCCCTGACCCCAGATCGCCCGGCCACGCATGCCACGGTAGCCATCCATCGCGCGGGTCGCAGTGGACAGTCCGCGCACCAGCCCCGCGGGCCCGGGGCCACGGGTCAGCGGGGAGTCCCACAGGCGGCTGAACAGCCGCACCCAGTCGGCCACCACTGGCCCCCGGATGCGCACCGCCACCTCGTACCAGGCATCGAGAAACTCGTCCACAGCACCGAAGCCGCCCGTGAAGGCGATGCGGCCATCGACCACCACCAGCTTGCGATGGTCTCGGGTCAGGTTACGCGCCAGAGAGTGGAGCCCCAGCGGGTTGAAGAAGCGCAGGGCCACACCGCCCGCTTCCAGTCGCTCGCGATCGTGCCTCGACAGACCCATGGCGCCATAGCCATCAACCAGCAGCAGCACCATCACGCCGCGCTCGACGCTTCTGACCAGGGCATCGATCAGCGCCGACGCCAGCCGCCCAGACTCCATCAGGTAGAGCTCGATCAGGATCGAAGCCCGCGCCAGTTCGATGGCCTCGAACATCGCCGGCAGAAACTGGCTCGCCTCCGGGAGCAGCTCGAAGTCATTGCCGTCTCGCCAGATCCCGTGCATGGCTGTATCCCTGTCCGCTTTGTCACATGCCCCGTCGTTGCGGGTCGCCACTGACCCGGCGTCTCCCGACGACTATACTGGCCTTTCCTCTCCCTTTCCTGCACCCGGGGCAAACGGATGGCCTTGCTGCACACCCTGACCACCCCCCTGCGCGCGGCGATGACCCGCGTGATCGCCGCCTGGGTTCGGCCGCGCCTGATCGAGCCGTCCCCCGATGAGCTGGGGATCGACCCGGACCTGCCGGTGGTCTACGTGTTGCCCCGGCCGGCAATGAGCGACACCTGGCTGCTCGCTGCGCTGACCTCCCGTCACGGCCTGCCGGCTGCCGACCGCCCCCGGCGCCTCGCCGGCCTGAGACTCCCAGGCTACCTGGCGCTGCCACGCCGGAGGCTGCGCCGTTCCGCGCGCGGCGAGCCGCCCTTCGAGGCGCTGATCGAACGGCTCGAGGCTGACCCGCAACTCGCAGTGCAGCTGGTGCCGGTCAGCATCTTCTGGGGGCGCGCACCGGGCAAGCGCTTCGGTTTTTGGCGGATGGTCGCCGCGGACAACTGGCAGCTGACCGGTCGCCTGCGCCGCGCCCTCTCGGTACTGGTCAACCGGCGCAGCGTGGAGGTGCACTTCGGTGCCCCGCTGATGCTGCGCCAGCTGTGTGGCGGCCGCGACCCGGCGCTCACCAACCGCAAGGCGGCACGCCTGCTGCGCGTGCACTTCCGCCGCATGCGCACCCGGGTGCTGGGCCCGGACCTCTCCCATCGCCGCACGCTGATCGAGGGAGTGGCAGCGAGCCAGGAGGTAGGCCGGGTGATCGACGAACTGGCCGGCGAGGGTCGGCAGGCGCGACCGCGACTGGAGCGTCGCGCCCGACGCTACGGCCACGAGATCGCCTCCAACATGACCTACCCGGTGCTGCGCTTCATGGATGGCCTGCTGCGCCGCCTCTGGAACCGGCTCTATGACGGGGTCGACGTGCGCGGCCTGGAGTCCATCAAGCCGCTGGCCGAGGACCATACCCTGGTCTACGTGCCCTGCCATCGCAGCCATGTCGACTACCTGCTGCTCTCCTACGTGCTCTACCAGGAGGGCCTGATGCCGCCGCATATCGCCGCCGGCCGCAATCTGGACATGCCGCTGATCGGCCCACTGCTGCGCCGCGGCGGCGCCTTCTTCCTGCGCCGCAGCTTCCGCGACAACCGTCTATACGCGGCGGTCTTCAACGAGTACCTGCATCGCCTCATCGCCCGTGGGCATCCGCTGGAGTACTTCATGGAGGGCGGCCGCTCGCGCAGTGGTCGAATGCTGCCGGCGCGCCCCGGCATGCTGGCCATGACCCTGCGCTCCTTCCTGCGCAGCCACGCCGCCGGACAGGCCCAGCCGCTGGCCTTCGTGCCGGTCTATATCGGCTATGAGCGGGTGATCGAGGGCTCCAGCTACCAGCGCGAGCTACGTGGCGGCAGGAAGCGCAAGGAGACCCCGCTGTCGCTGCTGCGGGTGCTGGGCAAGCTGCGCCAGCCCTTCGGTCGGGTAACCGTCAACGTTGGCGAACCGCTGGCGGTGGCCGACTACCTTGACGAGACATTGGGCCAGGGCTGGCGGAGCCATGCCGAGGAGCGCCCGGCGTGGCTCGGCGAGCTGGTGCCACGCCTGGGCGAGACGCTATGCCGGCGCATCAACGCCGCCGCTGCCCTCAACCCGGTCAATCTGGTCGCCCTGGTGTTGCTGGCCACTCCCCACCACGCCATCGAGGAGCGGCTGATGGAGCGCCAGCTGGCACTGCTGGCAACACTGCAGCGGCGCCTGCCGGGCAACGAGCAGGCGAGCCTCCCGGAGGGAGCTCCGCCCCAGTGGATCGCCCATGCCCTGGCACTGGGCATGATCCAGCGACGAGAACAGCCACTGGGCAACATCCTGCTCGCCGATGCCGACCAGTCCAGTCGACTGGGCTGGTACCGCAACAACGTGCTGCACCTCTTCGCTCTGGCCGGACTCACCGCCTTCGCCTTCCGCCACCAGCCGCGCCAGCAGCTGGATGAACTGGAGGCCCTGCTGGCCCCCAGCTGGCCGATTCTCGCCCGGGAACTGATGGTCACCCCACCTCCTGACTTGCGCGAGGCACTGGTGGCGATGCTCGACACACTGGTCGAGCTGGAACTGGTGGATCCGGATGGCGATCATGCCTGGCAACGCCCCGGCGACCGCCTGGAGGCCGGCGAGTGCCTGGACCTGCTGGGGAAGGTGATGCAGCCATCACTGGAGCGTGGCTACCTGCTGCTCACGGTGTTGATCAACGAGGGACCGGGACGTCTCACCGCCGAAGCGCTGGCCGAGCGCAGCCGACTGCTCGCCGAGCGGCTGGCGCTGCTCTCGGGAATCGACTCGCCGGAGTTCTTCGATACGCGGTTGTTCGTCAGGCTGGTGGAGAGCCTGGCACTGGAGGGCTGGCTGTGGCGCGATCCCGAGGGCCTGCTGGTGTTCGATGACCGGCTGCGCGAGGCGGCCAGGCGCTCGCGCGGCCTGTTCGACCCGGCACTGCGCCATCGTCTGCAACTGATCACCCTCCGCGGCAACTGATCACCCGACCTCACTTCAGGCTACGGTGCACATAGAGATCGTAGCGGCTGGTCTTGCCCTCGATGACATGGCGCGGGGCAGGCCCCTCGATCGGCGGCGCCTTCCTCGGCCGCTTGACCACCACCCGATGGGTGGCGACATCCAGGGCCGCCTCCAGCAGCCGCGGAGCGTCCGCATCATCGCCGGCGAGTGTCCGAAACAGACGCATCTCCTTCTTGACCAGTGCCGACTTCTCTCGGTGGGGGAACATCGGATCCAGATGAATCACCTGGGGAGAAAAGCCCGCCCCGGCCACCAGGGCATCGAGATCACGGCCGGCATCCCCGTGGACCAGGCGCATGCGCGCGGCGATCTCGGCGATGTCGGTATCGGCCAGTGCCCTGGCCAGGCCATCCTCGAGCAGGGCGAAGATCGCCGCCACCCGCTCCACCAAGAGCACCGAAGCCCCCAGGCTCGCCAGCACGAAGGCGTCACGCCCCAGGCCGGCGGTGGCATCAACCACGGCGGGCGTCACCCCCTGGGAGAAGCCACAGGCGCGAGCGACCAGCTGCCCGCGGCCGCCGCCGAAGCGACGCCGATGGGCCGCCCTGCCGCTGGCGAACTCCACCGCCAGAGGGTGGCCGTAGCGCTTCTCGTCGCCGACCAGCACCAGGCGACCCTCGCGCTGCTCCAGGACCAGCTCGGACTCGATCGCGAAGGGCAGCCCCAGGCGCTCGGCCAGTGCCGCCAGCGCCGGGTCGTGAACCGCCACCGGCGACCGCTCGCTCATTTCGCCTTCTTCCAGGCCACCTCGTTGCGCAGATAGACCGGCTGTGCGAGGTGGGCCGGCTGCCCACCGCCGCTCTCCAGGTCATGCATGGCGAGCAACGCCATGTCCGCGGCGTCCGCCTCCAGCTCGGGCAGGTGCTGGCCGAGCCCGGCCTGCACCTCAGCGGGCATCTGCTCCCACAGCCCCCACCCCGAGCCTACCCCGACCCAGTCGTGGTCAGCGTGACCGTTCGGCAGGCGCAGCCGCTCCGGCGCCATGACCGCCTCGTCGAGAAGCGGCTCCGGCAGGCCATCGCGGCACTGCCAGGCGGCCACGTAGATCTCCCCCATGCGCGCATCCAGGGCGGTGACCAGCCAGCGAAAATGGTGGCGACGGTGGGCCCCCAGGGCGAGGGCCGCCAGGGTGGAGACCCCGATCAGCGGCCGGTCGAGACCGTAGGCGAGGCCCTGGGCGGTACCTGCTGCTATGCGCAGGCCGGTGAAGGAGCCCGGTCCGTGGCCGTAGGCCACGGCGTCGAGCTCGGTGGGAGCCACCCCGGCCTCGGCCAGCACCTCGTCGACCATAGGCAGCAGGCGCCGGGTGTGCTCGCGAGGGGTCAGCGCGAAGCGGGAGAGCAGTTCGTCGTCGGCGCCGGGGCGTCGCCGCAGCAGGGCGGCGGAGCAGGCGCTCGAGGAGGCATCCAGGGCCAGCAGGATCGACATGGGGTCACCATCTCGGGAAAACGGGCCGCCATTATACGCGGCCGGGCCCATAACGACGATGGCCCGCATAAGCGGGCCATCCAAACACTACGGTAAACGGGGCTGAACCGGCGACAGGCCTACGAGGAGGCGCTGTAAATACGTCCCTGTACGTATATGGAGTCCTCCCCGTTTGCAAGCACGAGGCACGATGGTCGGTAGGTACGACTGCACACGTATATCCGGTCTCGTTAATGATGCTCTGATGAGCATCGGACCTTGATGGGCTATCCGCACGT